>NZ_JAUBUC010000021.1:0-92628 GCF_036705285.1 Microcoleus sp. B4-C1
ATGCCCAACCCACAACAAAAAATAACTCTTGTGGGATGGGCATCTTGCCCGTCCTAGTTATTTTTGCAAGAGGTCTCATGTAAAAAATATGAAGTAGAAGCAGAAGTAAAAGTAGTAGGTTGGGTTGAGGTTACGAACCCAACCTACATATTGGGGATTTCACTTAATTAAGAACCGCTGTAGCTATTTTCAACTAATAGCATCTTTGAGGACAGAAGTAGGATGCAATAAAAACAAAGCCGCCTTTTTTGCTGTATCTTCAGATAGCTGAATTTGTTTTAACTCAACAATACCTTCACTGATAAAAGTATCTCTCAAAGCAGCTTTTTCTCCGCTGTTAAAACTCGTTTCGTAAAACACTTCTCGAATTCCAGCCGCAATGACTAATTTCAAACAATAGATGCAAGGTTCTAAAGTGACGTAAATACTAGCCCCAGCAGTAGATATACCGTGTTTAGCAGCTTTGGCGATCGCATTTGCTTCCGCGTGAACCGCCCTTGAGGGCAAAGTTTTACTGGCATCGCAACTACTCAAACCAGGATAGCAGAAGCCTTGAGTAGTACAGTGTGCCGAACCAGACGGCGAACCGTTGTAACCCGTTGCTAAAACTTGCCTGTTTTTAGTTATCACCGCGCCTACAGGAAAAGCCAGACAAGTCGATCGAGTAGCAGCCAATTTTGCTAACATTAAGAAGTATTCGTCCCAAGTCGGTCTTTCTTCTTCTAGATTCATTTTCTATCCTGAATGTATTGGTTGCTGGTTTTCAGACACTCGGCCGCCTTTTGCAATTCTATTCCCAAATAACCAATATGATCGGGTTGGATGGCCGGGGAAGCCGCACAAATTTCTCGCACTAACTTGAGAGGGTTTTTTCCAGAATAACAGGTGACAACTTCGCCACTGCCGGGGGTGGTTTGCGTGACAACTATTTGATTGTCGGCTAGTTCAACTAAAAAATTGCCTGCTGCATCGAAAAAGTCTCGATCTTCGCAGATTTTAGCATATTGGGTTTGAATTAGTCGATCGGCATTTTCAAAGGTATCGTCATACAAGTGAGCCGATTGACTCAACGTTACCAACGGGCCCATTGTCAAATTATAATCGGAACGCCTCGCAATTTCATCTCGAATGTGCTGCTGCAAAGCCCGCAAACCCATTGCATTAGCCGGCCAAGCCGCAAACATATCGTTACTGCGGAGAGTTGCAGTTAGCGATATTTCATCATCTACAACTCGCACCCAAATGTGATTTAAACAAGGGCTGCCGCTGTGCTGGTGGTCTGAGGAACCGTCAGGCCTTCTGTTAACATTTCCGCCCGCATCCCACAAACTAATTACAGCACTTGCCGCGTCAATTTCTTTAATTAGTTTGGCAATAACTTCTTCAATTTGATCGCGTCCAAACCACGACCGCATCCGCTGTGCGTAGGTATATTTAATGCCTTCGTTATACGGGGCATCTTCCAGCATTTGCGGTTTGTACTGTTCGAGGAAATCGCGGTCGATTGGTAAGTAATTCGGTTCTGGAAAATAGAACTCCGCAGGTTCATCTGTAATCACGGCCATTAAGTCAATTAATTCTTGCCACTGTCCGTCATAACCAGTCGGCCGCAGCGTGCCAGTGGTCTTAATTCGGTGGATGATTTTTACCCAAGTTTCGGCGATAGTTTTGCCTTCGATTCTGTGTCCGTATTTCTGACCGGGGAGTACAGTCGGGACGATTTCGACTAGCGGAAAAGTTAAGGGTTCTCCCCAAGGTTCCACAGATTCTTTTTGGGCAAAAGACTTGACACAGGTCACTGTATCGGCTATATTTTGGGCTTCTTTCCATTCTATTGAATGACGCAATAGTTCTAAGGCTTCTGCTGCTATTTCAATATCAATGTAGCCAAATATTGAAGATTTAATTAGCCAGCAATCTCTACCTGTATCGCTTTTGCCTGCTTCAAAGCCGTTACGAAAAAAGTCGATTAGGCACGCTGCTGCACCGGAGTTGCGGTCTTCTTTAGTAGCGTTGAGAATTACTAAAAAGCGGACGTGGGGATTGCACAGCAAGTTTCTAATTAAGAAGTTGATGCCGCGAGTAGGAGAGTATAGTTGTCCGATGACAGCAAATTCATTGGGTTGTAATTTTTTGCCGATCGCACTTTTTACTGTCCAGCCACTGACAATGGCTGTTTGCCCCGTTCCGCAAATTAATTGATTTGGTTTGTATAGGGGTTTGTACTCAAATTTATTGACTAGATTTGTGGCTGTCATGGTTTACCGTTTTTTGCACCGCGTACTACTATATCAATACTGCTGAATCTTTGATAATTTTGTTTAAACAAATTCCTCAAGCCAACAATTCACTCACAGCTACGCTAAAACCTGCGGCTCTCCTGACTTTATGGTGTATAATGTAACAAACAATACATTTACTGTCATGGACTTTTATTTGGACTATATATTAGACTTGCCTGGAGTGAAGGTTGAAAGTTGTACTCAAATTGAGGGAAGAATCTTATTAGGACTGAGGATTTTAGGAGAAGGTATGGTTTGTCATCATTGTCAAAAGTATACCGAACAACTGCATCAGAATAGACCAATTTTAGTAAGAGATTTACCAGTATTTGGTCGTCCTGTGTATCTAAAAATTCCACGACGGCAGTTTTATTGTCCTAGTTGCCAACGGTATCCCACAGAAAGAATAGATTTTTTTGATATTAAAAGACGGCATACTCAACGATACGAAAAAAATATTTATGAGCGTGTAAAACAATCGAGCATGGAGCAAATCGGACGAGAAGAAGAACTGAGCTATCACGAAATAAAAGGAATATTTGAGCGAGTAAACCAGGCTCAAAAAAAAATAAATTGGGGAGAGGCTAAACGAATCTCTCTGGACGAGATAAGTATGCGGAAAGGTCAAGGAAATTTTGTGACTGTCGTTAGTGACCTGGGCGCAGGTAATTTAATTGAAATGATTGATTCTCACAAGAACGAAGAAATCATTGAAGTCCTTATGGAGCAAGCAATTGAGGTGCGAGAACAAGTTGAAGAAGTGAGTATTGATATGTGGGGAGGGTTCCCTAAAGTTATCAAAAAAGTATTTCCAAATGCCAAAATTGTTATCGATCGTTTTCACGTAATGAAAATAGTTAATAAAGACTTAAATAAATTACGTAGAGCAGCCGGAATAACAGATAGGCAAAGTAAATATTTATTGTTAAGTAATCGAGTAAATTTGAATCAAGAGCAGATTGATAAATTGGAATTAACACTAGGCAAATCAGAATGCTTGAGAATTGCGTATGAGATGAAAGAAGAATTTAGAGAAATATATGAAACTAATTTGACAGTCAAAAAAGGGCAGAATAAAATCAAAGAATGGCTAAATCATGCACAAGTGTTTTTCAGAGAATCTGCATCAACAATTGAAAATCATTTTGAGGGTATTTGCAACTACTTTCTTAATCGCACAACAAGTGGAGTCATGGAAGGAATCAACAATCGAATTAAGTTGATAATGCGGCAAGGATATGGTTTTTCTAATTTTAATAATTTCAGAAATCGCGTATTAGCTTGCTTTTCTGATTAGATAAAATTATCACCACAAGTTCAGGAGAGCCAAACCTGCAAGCACACTTTGAGTGTTAACAACTTCATCCGCATTAAACAACCGCCAGCGTTGCCCTGCATTGACAAATATTAATCTAGCTTCAGGAAACAACAACCAAACTTCTAAACATCCCGATTCCAAATATTCTTGAGCTTTGGCAAATAACTCTTCGCCGCTATCTTCCGGGGAAGCAACTTCTGCTATCAAAGGAAAACTTTGGGAAAATGCTGTAAAGTTGCCTGATTGTGGCAGCAGTTCAGGAGTAATGTAAGCAACATCGGGACGGCGACCCTGTTTGCTAGTGCGGCAAAGGACTTCTGTAAGAACTTCTCCTCCCTGTCCGCTGGAATGTTTGTAATTTCTCCAGGATGTAGATAATTTAGCTTGAGCGAGACCGTGCTTGAATGTCATTCCTGTTTTCTCAACTAAGTTGCCGTCAACCCATTCCATTCTATCAGGAGGCTTGACTAAAAACTTTTCGAGAGATATGACTTTTTCTGGCTGAGATTCTGGGTAAATTTCGGGTGTATTTTCTGATTTTGAATGGGAGTCTTGCTCTGAGTTATTGTCGGCATTTTTGGGTATAATTATAGTAGCTGTCATGCTAGCAACCTCTCTTTAATGATTATAATTGTACAAGCGATCGCTGTCGATCGCATCTTTATGATCTTATGGAACTTCGTAGAGTTTGTCTTTTCAACTGAGCCAGACAATTTATATATCATAGCAATTCACAAAGGTGACTTTCATGATTCTCTCAAACCGTTTTTCTGAAGCCCTCACCTATGCTGCCGAATTGCACGCTACCCAAGTTCGCAAAGGTTCTGGCGTTCCCTACATTGCCCATTTGTTGGGCACTGCTAGTATAGCTTTAGAATATGGGGCAAATGAAGATGAGGCGATCGCAGCTTTGCTTCACGATGCGATCGAAGATCAAGGCGGCGCCACCACCCGCGAAGCCATCCGCCACCGCTTTGGTGATACCGTCACAGCGATTGTAGACGGCTGTACCGACAGTGAGGAGACGCCGAAACCCCCTTGGAGACGGCGAAAACAAGCTTATATCGATCGCATTTCTACAGCTTCTGGCTCAGTCAGATTAGTCTCGGCTGCTGATAAACTTTATAATGTTCGATCGATCCTGAAAGATTACCGTCAATTAGGAGATACTGTTTGGGAACGCTTCAAAGGTGGCAAAGACGGTTCTCTCTGGTATTATCGTTCTGTGGTAGAGGCATTCCGCAAAGCTGAGTTAACGCCTATAGTTGAAGAATTACATCGCACAGTTTTAGAATTGGAACAGTTTTCTGAAGGCTGAAGACTGAAGGTAAAAATCACTAATTATCAATTACCAATTACAGTCACAAAATGGCAAATGTTCGCTTAGAAAATATTACCAGACGCTACCAAAACGTCACCGCGATCGAAAACATCAGCTTCAAAATCCCGGACGGGGAATTTTGGGTATTAGTCGGGCCATCCGGCTGCGGGAAATCCACAATTATGCGGACAATTGCAGGTTTAGAAACCGCAACTTCCGGCAATCTTTACATCGGAGATAATTTAGTTAACAACATTCCTGCTAGACAGCGGGATGTAGCAATGGTGTTTCAAAATTACGCACTTTATCCGCACATGACTGTCGCAGAAAACTTGGCTTTTGGATTGCGGATGCGGAATGTTGACGCGACTAAAATTCAAGAACAAGTCGAAACAGTAGCCCGATCGCTCTCGATCGACCATCTCCTCAAGCGTAAGCCCAAACAGCTATCAGGCGGACAGCAGCAGCGCGTAGCACTCGGAAGGGCGATCGCCCGCGAACCGAAAGTATTTCTTTTAGATGAACCGCTTTCTAACCTCGATGCTCAACTACGAGATGACACTAGAGCAGAACTCAAACAACTGCATCAACGGCTGGGAATTACCACAATTTACGTCACCCATGACCAAGTGGAAGCGATGACTTTAGCTGATAAGATTGTAGTCTTAAATGGGGGAAAAATTCAACAAATTGGAGACCCGCAAAGCATTTATGCCAAACCAGCTAACCGCATGGTTGCCACATTTTTAGGCAATCCGGCCATGAACATTTTGCCTGTAATATATACTAACGAATCCTTTCAAGTGGGAAATCAACATTTAGCCTGTCCGCCCTCGATTCAGAAAAAATTGCAGGCGAGAGAAGGACAAGGATTTGATTTGGGCATCCGTCCAGAAAATATAGAAATCTTTACGCCACAAACAGCAGAGGATGATGATTTGAAAACCGATGTGTGGGCATTAGGAAAAGTCCCCCTCGATGTAGAGGTAAAAGTAGTGGAACCTCTGGGGCGAGAAACTTTAATTCGGGCGAGTTTGCCGTTGTTGAGTGCTGAAACTACTGTACAGTTACAAATACCTGCGAATGTTCGCTTGCGATCGGGCGATCGGCTGAAGGTACAGCTTGACTTCGATCGACTATTTATATTTGACCCTTCCACCGGTGAAGCGCTGTATCCTTAACGGGCTTGAACATGACTTACGCACGGGTAATCAGCCACCGGGGTTTTTTTAGTCGCCGTGCCTAAGTCCTCTTCAATCTAAAATCTAAAATCTAAAATCTAAAATAGACTGAGCCTTCCAGTGGGAAAGTCTCGATTCGTAGTTACAAAAATTTACACTTGACATTTATTAATTTACGCAGTAATGATACGATTAGTATTGGCACAACGGTAAAACCTCCCCCCAAAAGTTGATATTTCCTGAATCGGGGCGATCGCGACCCACAACGCCAGCATCTTCGCGCTAAAAAGCGGCTTTGCGCTCCGACTTGGGAGCAACTAGCGAACCAAAAACTCAGAAAAACGTTCTAGCGGCATTTTTAGATGAATCCCGACAACCTGCCTCAAATGCTGCAAACAGGATTTCACCTAACTTTAGGTGCAACTTCCTTTTTAATTGAGACATTGCAAGATCCCTTGAAGCGAGAAGAAAATCTGGACAAACTGAAGTCAGATTTTGGTCAGCTAGCCGATGATCTGCTGGAAAAAGGAGAAATGACTGAGCGAGAAGCCCGGAATTTTGTAGATACTATTTTCTCTCAACCGGGCGATCGGGAGAATGCAGACAGTGAATCTGTCTCGCCCAAGCAATCAGATGCAGCGACTGATGCTCCTCCCGAGTCGGTTGTACAGCCTAACGTAAAGCTAGAGATTCAAGAATTAACTGCACAGATGGCAGCGCTAAGGGCCGAGTTGGAAAATTTGCGCGCCGAAAATTCCCAGTATTAAAGAATCAAGAGTCTTTAACACAGCCGGAGTTTACTTGCCAACTTAATTTAACAGAACCAAACTTTAGTCATTGTCCCATTTTTCAGAACCGATCAGGTCGGCGATGCGATCGCGCAGCAAGAAGTCGCATTTTTCTAATTCGCACTCTACACAAGCCCATTCCCGAGGCGGAATGAATTGGCAAAGCGTGTAGATAGGCTGTTGGCGGCTCAGCACACCCTCGTGGACAAGGTGACGCGCTTCATCTTGGATCACATCTAAAGAGTATTGGATTTGGGGAATAGTGGAGTGAATCATAATGCGCCCTCAATGTTTTACTAAAAAAATTTATGGCCCTGGTAATAATATAGTCCAAACTTACGAATATGGAAGTTAAATTTTGTCCGTATACAGCTATACAATTCACTGCCGTCCATTTAAAAAAATTATAGGAATGATCGGTAAGTGATGGGATCAGTCTTGGGATTTTCAGACGCAGCACATTTTCCTCAGTAGCAAGCGGATCTGCTGGAAAGCTCTATTGAGAACTTAGGAACCCGCCTCCAATTCCCGGTTTCTGGATACTTCGCCACCAAAGGCAGAATTTCTCGCGAGAAACCGGGTTGATAAATTTAACTCCTAACGCAGCAAGCAGCAAAGGAAAGATTCAGAAGTCGCGCAACTCAATCATTACCAGTGGCGTCAATGCCGAATAGCACTTCTAGAACGAGAGATTGCGCTGTCGGCATCTGGCCAAAACAAAATACATAAGGAAGACTCGGAGGCAAGTGTGGCAAAAATTGCTCTAAAACGTAGGGACTGCCGTAAATTAACACAGCTTGCAGTTCTCCCGTTTTTAATAATTTCTTAAACCAATCTTGAGCTGCTTGGGTCAAACCAGCACTGCCTCGGAAGCAATTGCCGCGAATGAAAATTTGCAGCAGTGTCGGAGAAAAATGCTCTGCACCTGTATTTTCAGCGATCGCCCCTGTGCGATCGTCAATCAGTTGCAATTCGTAACCAAACTGTTCGGGAATGGCGATCGCCGGAGTGTGGTTGCCCAAAAACTCGCACCCCAAAACATCATCTACAACAATCAAATTCCGCAAAAGCTGGTTTTCTGCTGGTTTTGCAACCTGCAAAGGTAGATTGCCGCCAAATTTCAAAGAATCTCGCAAAATATCGGCAGCAGTTGCCCTGGCATCAGGAGTTGCCAGCAAACTTAAGTCGATCGACTCGATCGATTCTAAATTCTTGCTCCCCCCCTTAGCAAGGGGGGGTTGGGGGGGGTCAGAAATCGATTCTAGATTCTTGCTCCCCCCCTTAGCAAGGGGGGGTTGGGGGGGGTCAGAAATCAACATACCCACCTTTATTTTCGCTTTCCAAATCCGCTTGACAGATTCTTTTATTTGTGCTATAGAAATCCGCCCTTGAGTGACAGCTTCGCAGACAGCCAGAATCGCCCCTTCCGGGTCAAGCGGCATCAGCAAAACATCAGCACCAGCCTCAGCAGCCAAAACAGCAGCTTCATTAGCGCCGTACTTATTGGCGATCGCACCCATCACCAAAGCATCCGTCACAATCAAACCTTCAAATCCCAACTCTTCTCGCAGCTTCCCGATCAAAATTTTGCGAGAAAGAGTAGCAGGAAACTCCGCATCCCAAGCCGGAATCAGCAAGTGAGCACTCATCACAGCATCTACCCCAGCAGCGATCGCCTCAACAAAAGAAGGCAACTCAACCTGGGCTAATCTCGCTGGCGAATGTGGCAAAACCGGCAATTCCAAGTGAGAATCAACCGCCGTGTCCCCGTGGCCGGGAAAATGCTTAGCTGTAGTCAAAACCGGGTGCTCACCTGCGCCGCGGATAAAAGCAGTGGCTAATTTCCCGACAATTTCCGGTGTCTCGCCAAAAGCGCGGACGTTAATCACAGGATTGTCGGGATTGTTGTTAACATCAACCACTGGTGCGAGAATCCAATTTAGACCGATCGCCCTAGCTTCGATCGCAGTGACAGCGCCCATTTGTTCAGCATATCGATCGGCTTTACCTGCATCCTGTCGCGCCACCTCGGCAATCGCCATCGGCGGCCCGAACCAAGTCGCCCCCGCGAACCGCTGGCCGACACCTTCTTCAATATCAGCCGCCAGCAGCAGCGGAAACTTGGCCCAAGACTGCAATTGGTGCGATCGAACTGCCAACTCCGCAGCACTTCCCCCGACCAAAATCACCCCACCGACGCCCAAATTTTCCAGATAATAGCGGAGTTTGCTGGCAGTTGGTTCCCATTCCCGATAGCGAATTTGGTGGTCGAACAAGCAGCCAGAAGCGCGCACCACGAACATCTGGGCCACCAGTTCTGGTAAGGAAAGATTGTCAATCATTCGATTTTAGATTTTAGATTTTAGATTTTAGATTTTAGATTTTAGATTTTAGATTTGGGAATCGGGAATCGGGAATCGGGAATCGGGAATCGGGCATTGGGAATTTTCCCTATCTCCTTCTCTTCCCCTCTTCCTTCTTCCCTCTTCCTTCTTCCTTCTCGCTTCAATCGGGACTTTCATCCTCAGCGAATTCTTCATCGGGATCTAAAGTATCCGGTTTGCGATCGGCAGAAAGCTGATTCAGCAGTATCAACATTTTATCGCCCCGTTCCAAAGAACGGTCTTCTAGAAATATCACTTCCGGTGTCCGGCGCAGTTGCACCCGTTGACCCAACTGGTTGCGGACGTAGCTAGTAGCAGATTTCAAACCCTCCATAGTCTCTGCCTTTGCCTCATCAGTACCGTAGATGCTGACAAAAATTTTTGTATGCTGAAGGTCTCCCGAAACAATTACGTCGGTAACGCTAACCATACCAGCACCTACACGGTCGTCCTTGATTCCATTCAGCAACATCAGGCTGACTTCCCGTTTAATCAGTGAAGCTACACGCTCAATGCGACGATTTGTAGCCATAGAAACTATCCCCTACTTTCCTAATCAGCCGTTTTTATCCCGATCCATAATTGTAGCGCGATCGGTCAGGGGTTTTACGGGCGATCAGGGGAAAAAATGAGAATCAGCACGACACGGATGCACACGAATACAAGGAGGATAGTCAAGTTAGCCAATTGTGCAAACAGTCAGATGACTCAAGTCATCCGTGTATCCGTGTTCATCCGTGTTATGCTCTACTTTTTGCCGGCGAGGGGACTGAAACAAAGTAAACCAAGTTTAACTAAACTATACATTTTAAAACATCTAATATGAATATTCCTAAGTCAATTGTTCGCATTTTTCTAATTCTCCCCAACGGTCAGATTGTGGCACAACTGCGAGATAATATTGTAGGTATTGCAAGTCAAGGGATGCTTTCTACTTTTGGTGGTGGCGTGGACGTTGGAGAAAGTCCAAAGCAGGCAGCGGTGCGAGAACTGGAGGAAGAAACTTGCCTCGAAACCAATTACACAATAGAATTTATCACAACTTTTCTACACCAAAAAACCCAAAATAATCAAAAAGTTATACAGGAAAATCACTTATTTTTGGCTAGGATTAGGAATTTTGAGCAAATAGAAATCAAAGAAGGTGTGGGTTTTGTAGTTTTGAGAAAAGATGTAGATTTTGGGAAAGTCAACGCAGGCGAGGGTACTCAAATGGCTTGGAAATTCTTGCAGGAATATTTAAAATAAAAAGTCATACACAATATTTTTCTTGTGCTGGGACTGAAACATGGAGCAACCCTGCGTTATTATTAGAGCTAGAAGCCATTATTCTGAGAGCAACTGAGCCGCCCTAAAACGTTCCAATCCCACCGGAAAACTAGACTCATGCGATCGACAACTCTGGAACAACTATCTGCTGCCGATGCCGAAGCCATCCTAAAATACCTTCCAGAACGAATTCGTGCCGCCCTCATCGCCCATGCTGCGGAAATTGAATATCCGATCGAAATTGTTGTGGAAATGGCAATTGCTAATTTCCTCGATAGCGAAGCACTTGGTTTTGCCGATTGCAAACCGGGGCGAGGCAAGTAAAGAATCTGAACTTGAAATCAGAGAATCATGAATCAAACAATCGCCACGCAACACCTTTCTCCAGAAGCTATTCATCAGTTGGTCGATTATTTGCCTGACTATATAAAAGCTGCCCTCTTGTCCAAGTCCGCTGAACTTGAATGTTCTCTCGAAGCCGCGATTGAAATGGCAATCTCCAGCTTTTTAGACGAAGAATCCTTTAGCTTTGAGGATTGTTTGTTGGCTAAACGCATGAAAGATACTGTCTGAAATTTCATCGCTCTCGATCGCACTCCCAGTTACGATTAGATTAGGCCGCCAAAAGGAATAAAACTCATGGAAAAAGAATTTACAATCGGTCAAAAAGTCCGAGTTGTGGCGATGCCGCCTTACGTCAAAACTGCCGAACCGATGCCGATGCTGCGGCCTGCGAATTTAATTGCGATCGGCGCTGAAGGCGTTGTGATCGATCGGCGTCCCGGCAATTATTGGGGCATTCGCTTTGAAAAAGGTGCTTTTCTGTTAGACAGTCAGTACATTGAAGCAGCGGAAACTCTTGTAGAAGGTAATGGGTAATGGAGAATGGGGAGTGGGGAATGGGGAAGTGATATCAAATCCGGGTTACTCATCCCCTTTATCCTATGGTATGGTGCGTCGCTCGATCGCTTTTTGGGCAGCAAGAATTGTTCGTGGCGACGCACCCTACTTTTACTAAACATCAAGGGGGTACGATACCCGGATTTGGTATGATATCACAACTTAAAATCTCCCTTGTCCTTCTCCCTTTTCCTTCTTCCCTCAACATCCATCTGTTAAATCCGTTAGACAATCGATTGCCCAACATCCTTCTTCAACAAGCCAGCTTAGCCTCAAAAGCCAAAGAATTAACAGGAAACTCCCCCAAAACTTCCTCTAAAATCGGAGATGTGAAGTTACAAGGTTGAGGCTTGCCCAAATGATAACCTTGAGCGTAATCTACCCCAAGTTCATTGAGTTTATCCATAATTGTTTGATTTTCAACATACTCGGCAATAGTTTTAATTCCCATAACGTGAGCGATTTTGGTAATAGCTTCCACCATGGCGACATCAATAGGATTGTCTACAATATGCTTAATAAAATTGCCGTCTATTTTGAGATAATCAACCGGCAAGCTTTTCAGGTAAGCAAAGGAAGACATCCCGCTGCCGAAGTCGTCCAAGGCAAACTGGCAGCCTAGTTCCTTAAGTTGCCAAATCAAGCTGGCTGCCTTGCTGAGATTACCGATCGCCACGGTTTCGGTAATCTCAAAACAAATTATTTGCGGCGGTATTTGATGGATAGAAAACTGTTCCTGAATAAACTCGATAAACTTTTCTTCGTTGAGGCTGTCCCCAGAAAGGTTAATTGAATAAAGGTTAGGATATTTGCCAAATGACGATTGCAGATCAGACAAAAGAGAGCAAGCAGGGAAGGTAACTATTTTATCGCTGCCTACCCCGGGGTTTTGAACTAATAAATTTGCCGTGAAAATTTTAGATAAATTGCTAAATAACGTGCTAATTACCCAGCGGTCGATCGCGTGCATCAAGTTGTAGCGTTCTGCAGCCGGAATAAACGCCATCGGCGACACCAACTCACCAGTTTCCAACTGGAGGCGCAGGAGGATTTCGCAGTGGGTTCCGGTGGTTGGAGAATTGAGCAAAGGTACGATCGGCTGAGAGTACAAGCAAAAGCGATTCTCTTCTAAAGCTTGATGAATTTGCACCACCCACTCGGTTTCGCCGTGCTGTTTGATTAATTCTTGATCGCCGGCTTGATAAACCTGTACCCGGTTGCGACCTTTATTTTTAGCAGCGTAGCAGGCCATATCGGCGGCGCTCAAAATCGCAGATGTCGAGGCTGTTTTGGGATTGATTGCTACCAAACCGATACTGACGCCGATCGAAAAAGTTTTGTCCTGCCACGCAAAGCGGAAGCCCTGAATGCTTCGCAGCAGCGTTTCCGCAACATTCAATCCTCGTTCGACGGGACGATTGTACAGGAGTACGGCAAATTCATCGCCGCCGAGACGCGCCAAAATATCGGTTTTGTGGATATTGCTTTTAAATAGCTGGCTGACTTGGCGCAGCAGTTCGTCCCCAGCAGCATGACCGCAGGTGTCGTTAACTATTTTGAAGCGATCGAGATCCAGGTAAAGCATCACGTGTTCTTGGCCGTAACCTTGAGCGCCGTGTAGGGCGTGCTCTAGCTGGTACTCAAATTCCCGGCGGTTGACTAATTGCGTCAGGGGGTCATGAGTTGCCTGCCAGGTGAGTTGCCGCGCTTGAGTTCGCACTTGGGTGACATCTCGGAACACAACAACGGCCCCGACAATTTCGCCGCTGCTAGCGTGGATGGGGGCGACGCAGTGGTCGATCGCAAATTCGGTGTTGTTGTGGGCAATCAGCAAATTGTTGCGCCCTTGGTCAACAATCCGACCTTCGCACAAAGCGATTTCGGCGATATTTTCGATCGGCAGCCTGGTAGTTTCGTCAACTATTCTCAGCACGCTGGCGAGGGGCAAACCCTTAGCTTCCGAGGTACACCAACCCGTGAGTGTTTCGGCAACTGGATTCAGGGTGGAAATACAGCCGTCGGCGTCAGTAGTGATGACGGCATCGCCGATCGATTGTAGAGTAACAAACGCGAGTTCTTTTTCTTCAAAAAATGCTTGTTCCATGCGCTTGCGATCGGTAATATCTCGCTGCACCGACACCCAGTTGGTAACGTTCCCGGAGGTATCGGCAATGGGTACACTGTTGAGTTCCACCCAATAAGTTGAACCGTCTTTGCGGTAGTTAATCAATTCTAGGCGTAGGGGTTCTCGGCGAGAGAAAGCACGGCGAATTTTAGCGACTTGGGTGGGGTCGCTTTCTGGGCCGCGCAAGCAACTGGGGGTTTGTCCGATGATTTCTTGGGGTAGGTAGCCCGTCATTTGGGTAAAAGCTTCGTTGGCATAGATGATGGTGGGGTCGGAGATATCGCTGTCTCCGGCATCCATAATCACGATTGCGTCGTTAGCGTTCACTACAGCAGATTCTAAAAGGTGGAGTCTGGCCTCGGCCCTAACGCGGATAGCAATTTCGCTTTCTAGTCTGGCGTTAGTCAAGCTGAGGGATGCGATCGCTTTTTCCAATTCCCTAGTTCTTTCTGCCACTGAATCGTGCAGAACATCGATCGCCCCGGACATTTCCATCGGGTCAAGTACGCGCAGTATGTTGGTTTGAGTAACTATTCCCTGGAGTTCTCCGCGTTCTCCCGTTACTACCAACCTGCGGACTAAACGCTGGTGCATTTCCTGATGAGCTACCCACAGCGAATCTTCTTGCTTGAGGCTAAATAAGGGGGTACTCATCACAGTTTGGGCGATCGTTTGCGACAAATCTATATCTAAAGCTTGAAATTCGACAATATCCCGTTCTGTGACTATACCTACTGGAATGGGGAACGGTAAATCCATCGATAATTCTGTTGATTCGGTAATTACTACGCAGCTAACGCGGTGCTGCGCCATCAACTCAGCTAAACTCCTAACTGACGCGGAGCGAGGTGCTTGAATGACTTGTGCGGTCATTACTTCTTTCACGCGCCGCATTTTTAAGATATTTGCCGGTTTGAGCATGGCTTGGCGGATGCTTTCCGGCGTAATTACTCCTAAGAGTTGACCTTCACTATCCAATATTGGCAGATGCTTAATTCTTCGTTGCCCCAGCAGAATTAGGGCGCTGAAAATGTCTTGAGTCTCGGATTTTGTCAGAGTTGCTGTCGGCTGCCTCATCACTTGTGCGATGGTGACACCTTTTAAGTTTTTGCCTGAGGCAATCAAATCGACAAGATCCCTTTCTGTGAAGATTCCTTGCAATTGAGAATGTGGAGCACAAGGCGAGGATAATTTTAAGAGTGATTTTTCCACGACAAAGACGCAGACACCTGTCGCGTCTCTGAATGCACTCTTAGTGGGCGGATTTACGATTTCTGTTAGTGGCTGATAGATATCGGTTGGAATGACTGCGTTTAGAGAGCAACTTGGGCGCCGTTGGCCCATCAGGGTAATTACTTCTGCTAGTGGGGTATCGGGCGCCACTGTCAAGGGGTAGCGGTCTATTACTTGAGCTAAGGTTGGCAGATACTTGGATGAATCGTTTTTGAGCATATTTAATTGAGTTTTGCGATCGCGTGGACTCTGCGACATTCCAAAAAAGTGCTGATTTCCAAGCACTAGGTGGATTTTTACGGCGCTGGTGAGACCTAATTAAAATTTATTGTTAAAAATGCAGCAGAGCTTGGGCTGGGGATCGGGCCAGTGACTGCTTTTCTTCTACCTATAAAGTTAGAAGCTTATCTTTATTTTAAGTTAAATTTTCTATCCCGTGACACATTTATTAAAAATAATGTATTTGTTGTGAACTTTTTGCGATAAGATTACCGGCTAAAATCATCCATAGCATTGCGAATCATCTCCCTCTTCAGAAAGACGCATCTGTTTGCTGTATTAGCTAACCTAGAAAAGGTTACTACAAAAAGGCACTGTATTAAGTTCGGCAGTGTTAAGTTTTGCAAAATTAAGTTTGGCAAGCTGGTCGAGACCATGTATGCGTTGTTGAGGGCAATCGATATCACAGCCAATGTGTGAATTAGATCGCAAGTTGCGAAAACAACCATGGTACGATTGTAGATATCAAGACAAGAACTTGAATACAGAGTCTGTGAGGAAAAGAGATTATGAAACGCAATCTATTAGCCGCTACTTTTTTAATTGCTCCCCTAGTGTTGGCAGGCCCGGGTCGCGCTGAAAATCCCGTTCACGTCGAACAGTTATTGTCAACCGGGCAATGTTTTAAGTGCGACTTGTCTGGAGCAGATTTAACGGGAGCTCATTTAATTGGTGCTGATTTGAGAGAAGCAAATTTACGAGGAGCAAACCTATCTCAGGCAAACCTCGAAGGTGCTGACTTGACGGGTGCTGACTTGACGGGTGCTAACTTAACTAAAGTTTTCCTGACTAATGCTAGTTTAAATGACGCAAACCTCGATCGGGCAGATCTGACCGCGGCCATAATTAACACCGCTGACGTATCCGGCGCATCAATGGAAGATATGACCATCACAGATGCGAAAATCTACAATACCCAAATCGGCGTCGGCGGCAGCTACGACCAGTAAACTCATTAAAAGAATGGAAAACACCAATTTTGAGGTTAAAAACCCGGTTTCTCTGCTGAAACCGGGTTTTTAGTCTTTGTGTAGGGTACCCCGGAGCCTCACATTTTCTCTCGTATTTCCAGCGAACAATCTGACGTACCCTACCACTACCACTAAAAACCCAAATCAACCGCAATTCGGTGCGCGCAAGCAAACCCAGAAAACGCCACCGCATTTAAACCCTGTCCGGGAAACGTACTGTCACCCACACAATACAAACCAGGCATAGAAGTTCGATTAAACGGCATTCCCAGCAAACCCATTAGCTTCTGTCGCGGAATCGGCCCGTAAGTTCCGTCTTCACGCCCCAAAAAGCGGCGGTGAGAACGCGCTGTCCCAACTTCCATATAATCCAAACCGGCATCTAAACCGGGAAAAATCTTTTCTAATCTTTCAATAATTCTCCCTGCAGCCTCTTCCTTTTTATCCTCATATTCCTGCTGCGAAAGTCCTTCCCACTCTTCCATCCAGCTCGAAGTAAAAGCGTGGACTATGTGATATCCTGCGGGAGCTAAATCCGGGTCGAGCACGGTCGGAATTGACACCAAAACAGTTCCCTCCGGCGCTTCCATTTGGTTCCAATCTTCTAACAAAATGTGGTGACAGGCACTACCCGCAGGGATTACGCTTGCTTCCACTCCCAAATGCAAACTCAAGAAACTGGGGGCTTTTTGATAGCGCTGCTGCCATTTCTTTTCGCTAGCGGGCATCTCTTCTGCAGGCAGCAATTTCTCAAAAGTATCCCAGCGCGTGGCGTTAGAAACTATCCGCTTTGCGCGGTAAACTTCGCCGGTTGCTAGCTCGACTCCGACAGCGCGGCCGTTTTCTGTGATAATTTTTTTCGCTTTAGCTTTGTATTGAATTTGCCCGCCGCATTTTTCTAATCCTTCTACTAATTTTTGGGCAATTTGACCGACTCCGCCTTTGGGATAATTGATGCCGCCGTAATGTCTGTCGGAAAATACCATTCCGGCGTTAATCATCGGGGTCAAGTCTGCCGGTACTACAGACCAGTAGTAGCATTCCATGTCGATAAATTTCAGCAAAGTAGGGTCTTTTATGTAGCGCCGCGCAATGTCGCCAGTATTTTGAGGCAGATATTTTACTAATCCCAAACAGGCTAAAGGATTCTGAAAAAAGACTCGGACGAGATATCCGGGTTCTTCTAGGGATAGCAATTCCATGCCGTTGAGGCAGTTGAAGACGTTCCAGCATTCGCCGTAAAATTTGTGGATTCCTTCGCGTTCGTGAGGGAACCTGTCTGTTAATTCTTGCAAGTATTTGTCATAAGCTTGGGGAACTTCAAGTTCCAAGCCGCTGGGTAAGTGATAGTGAAGCTGTACGGGGTCGGGAATCGTTTCTAAGGTGACGTTGACTGCTTTCAGGGCGCGGGTGAGGAGGTTGGTGGTGCCGCGCTGTCCGAAACCAAAAATCATGGAGGCGCCGACATCGAATCTGTAGCCTTCTCGATCGAAATATCCAGCGCTACCCCCCGGAATTGTATAGCTTTCGAGCACTAAAACTTTGGCTTTCTTAGCGGCTAGCTGGGTGGCTGTCACCAGTCCACCAATGCCGGAACCGATGACAATTACATCAAACTCTTGCTCTGTTGGGCGGGAGTTGGGAGAAAATAACTGGGATTGGGTAGGAGCTGACATTCGGTTAAAAATCTTAATATTTCTATGATTTTACAGTCGATCGCTCCAGAAGCAAGAAGTTCGGCAACGGATTATGTAGCGGATGTAGCGGATGTCAAGAAGACCGAAGTTCGGCAAGGCCCGATGCCCTGTTTGGCCGATGCCCTGTTTGGCCGATGCCCTGTTTGGCCGATGCCCTGTTTGGCCGATGCCCCTGCTTCCCAAAAAAATGCGGGAACAGTCTACCATTGCCGACTGCCCCCGTCTGCCGATCCTTTGAGAGGAGAACACTAAAAATCAATATAGCCTTGTTGCTAATTAATGTCAATACTATTAGAAAAATATTTCAATAAGCTGATGGAGGTTGATCGGCGAATGGGTTCTAACTCATATGTTGCACAATTCTCAAGAACAGGCTTTCCGGCCTGTTCCACAAAGAGTGAGTTTTCTTGTGGGGTGGGCATAGAGCCCGCCCGTGAAAGGCTTATTAATAATGGTGCAAGATGTCAGTTCTAACCGACGGCTGGTGGTTGTCGCAATAGTCCGGCAGTCCGGCGGGGGTTTGAGCCTGTGATGGCAATCTTAAAAATAGTGCTCTTCGGTCGATTCTCAATCTCTGGCTTGTATGCACCCTCAAGGATGTGATAAGTTGCACAGAGCGATCGATCGCCCGTTGGGGAAGCCCTCGAAGCAGATCGATCGCACCGCATAAAATTCCTCAAACCTAGCAATCTCCCCAATTTCCTAATGTCCCTGCAACTGCGCGTTTACGTTCCTCCACATCCGTTAATTAAACACTGGCTGGCTGTTGCCCGCGACGCCGCCACCCCATCGGTACTTTTTCGTTCTGCGATGACAGAATTGGGAAGGTGGCTGGCTTACGAGGCGATTCGAGAATGGCTGCCGACAGTGGAAACCACAGTGCAGACGCCTTTGGCAGAATGTCCGGCGACTTTTATCAACCCAGAAGCTCCGTTAGTTGTGGTACCGATTTTGCGGGCGGGTTTGTCACTGCTAGAAGGAATTCAGACGGTTGTGCCGCTGGCGTCGGTTTACCACCTCGGCATGGCAAGAAATGAGGAGACGCTGCAACCGATTTGTTATTTGAACAAATTGCCGGCGCAGTTTATCCCGGAAACGCGGGTGATAATTAGCGAGCCGATGCTGGCGACTGGCGGGACGATTATAGCGACTATGCAGGAATTGACTGCACGGGGAATTGATCCGAGCTTAATTCGGATTATCTCTGTGGTGGCTGCTCCTCCGGCTTTGAAGAGGCTGAGTGCAGAGTACCCAAGTTTGATGATTTACACGGCAACGATCGACGAAATAGTCAACGAACAGGGCTTTATTGTACCTGGTTTGGGAGATGCGGGCGATCGAACTTACGGCACATGAAGCGAGTAAGTCAGTCAATTTTAGATTTTAGATTTTAGATTTTAGATTGACTCGACAGATAAATCTGAGGGCTTGTATGCCTTTGTGGGTGCGGTGAGTTGTTCCTGGAATCAGTTGCTGAAATATCGGCGGAAAAAGATGACCCTGGTTTGGTAAAAGCAGGCACCGAGAGAGTTAGAATCAAAAGTACAAGTCAAAAATAAATAGCGTTTAGCACTCATTGCCCGTGAAACTTGATTCTGTTCCGCCAAGCTTGTCTGCTTCTGACTCAGTAAACCCCAGTTACGATTTGCCACAACAGCTACAAATACAAATAAAAGAGGTTACTGAGATTTGTGCTGCTTTAACCCCGGAGCCCGCTGAACTCTCAGTGACTATCAATCCCGATATTTGTCAGGAACAAAAGAAACTGAAGCCCAAGCACTGGGCAATTTTTGCTTCGACTTTTGCAACTATTTTTTTAGCTGAAATTGGAGACAAAACTCAGCTTGCGATTTTGCTAATGACGGCTGAATCTCGAAATCCTTGGATCGTTTTTGCAGGTGCGGGTTCGGCTTTGATAGCAACCAGTTTGCTGGGGGTGTTGCTGGGAAGGTGGCTGGCTAGTCGGATTGCTCCGAGAACTTTGGAGAGAGCAGCCGGAGTGATTTTACTGGCGATTTCGGCGGTTCTGCTGTGGGAAGTGTTGGGTTAATTGTCTGCCTGTCGGTAAGTCCTAGATTTCTACAATAGCTAACTAAGAACTAAAAAAACATGGACTGGCAACTTTTGGGAATCAGTTTTATTACAGTGTTTTTGTCAGAATTGGGAGACAAAAGTCAATTAGCTGCGATCGCCCTGGGCAGTAGTTGTAACTCGCCGCGGGCTGTATTTTTCGGTACGGCGTCGGCGCTGCTGCTGGCGAGTTTAATCGGCGTGGGCATTGGCTTCAGCACGGCAGAGGTGTTGCCGGAACGACTGGTAAAGGGACTCGCGGCGATCGGATTTGCGGTAATGGGCTTGCGCTTGCTGTGGCCAAAAGCAGATTTACCGGAAGCATCCGAGTAGGGCAGTCGATTTTAGATTTTAGATTTTAGATTTTAGATTTTAGATTTTAGATTTACTCTACAGATGAATCTGGGAGGGTGAACAAGAGTCTAAAATTTTGCTTTCTCCACGGGAGGAGTTCGCAAGTATCCGTTTTTGCGCTGGTTCAGGAAACTTGACAGTATAGTTATCTCAAATCTGTTAGCCTCGGAGTTTATTCATATCTCTCTTCTCGACAAGCGCGTGAATCAGCGTCAATCCATTGTCATCTGCGGCCCAAGAAATTCTCTTTTTTGAACCGCAGATAAGGGCAGATAAACACAGATTAACGCCGATGAATATCAAATCCGGTGTTTACGATCGCGTTAAAATTTAAAAAAAATTAGCAGCGGGCGTGAATTCATGCCCGCTGCTAAAGGTTGAGTTTTTCTTAACTCAACCTCTGAGGATTGTGTCGATTAAACTTGGTTTTGGTAGCACCAGCCCAGCAGCGTACCGGCGACAGCCAACTTCAGCGCTTCCAATCCAAAATAGCCTTGGTGCAGTAGATTCATCCCGGCGGGGACTTCTGCTGCGGAATCGAACAGATTTAGCTGCATTCCCAAGGCGCTCATTTGGGGTGTCAGGGCGTAGGTGTCAATCAGGGCGATCGTCAGAAGTACCAATGATAATAAAATTGCTGTGCGGCTGCGCTTGCCGAAGTCACCGACTAAATTGCTCAAAACCATCAAACCCGTTGCCACCACGCCCGCACAGATTAACTCAACGCGGTTGAATCCCCAGAACATTAAATTGCCGGCTGTTGCAAACTCCGGTGATGTCGTCATGCCAGATACGTAGAGACTGGGCATAATTACTAGATCCAAAATCAGGCTAACGCTGAGCCAGAAAATTAGGGCAACCATGACAATTGCTTGCCAGCGCGGTTTGATTGATTCCACTCTTGATGTTGTAATAGCTGTCATATAATTAGACCCTCTAAAATTTTCTTCTGCCTTTTCTAGAGTTTAACTAACTTTTTTCTCAAATTCTGTTAAGTATTTTTAAATTAATGGTAACTTTTGTGTAACAGACGCTGAAGAATTGTTAAGCTCACTTATGTTTGTCCTCACCTCGGTTAATTAATACTAATTCGGAAAAAGTACGGAATAAATTAATAATTACTCATAGGACTTATGCACTGCGACCAAAGACATCTGTTTTTGACCCTGATTAAAAACCGTAACGTATTTTTTATAAAAAACCAGGTTTCTGCGTCCAGAAATAACTCCTAATTTAAGTGTATATGCCTAAATTTCAATTATCCTCTTGGTTGCCCCGTCTCCCCCCTCAAGTCTGGATTCTTGCCGCCGGCAGATTCCTCTCCCAAAGCGGCACCGGTTTTACTTTATTTTACGCGCCGATATTTTTTGTCGATCGCGTCGGTTTATCTGCTACTGCTGTTGGGATTGGTTTGGGTAGCGGTTCAGTTTCAGGAATATTCGGCAGAATTTTGGGCGGTTCTTTTTGCGATTCCAAATTTTGGGGAAGGCGGCGAACTTTATTGCTGGCGACAATTATTTCGGCGGCCGCTTCTTTTATACTGGCGGGGACTAATGATTTCGCTGGCTTAATTGCGGGCAATTTACTGATGGGTTTTGGTGTGGGTTTGTATTGGCCTCCAACCGAGACGATGGTGGCGGATTTAACTGAGGGCGAACAGCGACAGGAGGCTTTTGCTTTGACGCGGCTTGCTGATAATTTGGGTTTGCAAGTTGGGATTATTTTGGGCGGTTTGTTGATTGCTGTAACGGGGAATTATCGATCGCTCTTTATTATTGATGGTATCTCGTTTTTAGTGCTGTTTGGGGTAGTTGCGATCGCAATAGCCGAAACCTACAAACCAGCTAATTCAGCCGATATAGTCAAAAAAAATCGGGAAAATGGTTGGATGGTGGCGCTGAGCGATCGAAGTCTTTTAGTTTATGCTTTAGTAAATACCCTGTTCACATTATATATTTCCCAAATCCAAACCACAATGCCGCTGTACTTTAGCAAGTTTGTCGCGGTGGGGACATCGGGAAAAGGCTTTTCTACAGGTACAATTACGGTTTTGTTTGCTTTTAGCACGTTTTTAACTGTGGCTTTGCAAATGCCAGTTGTTAAAGCTTTGAAGCGGTTTTCCCATCCAAAAGCTTTGATGATTTCTGCGCTGCTATGGGGAATGGGATTTATCGCGATCGGCTTGACGGGAATGGCTGCAACTGGCAATCTATTGTTAGCTGTTTTAGGCTTGAGCTTTTTGTCGATGGCGACTGTTGCTTATACGCCTTTTGCTTCTGCTTTGGTGGTGGATTTAGCGCCGGAGTCTTTGCGGGGCGTGTATTTGGCGGTTAGTTCTCAGTGTTGGGCGATCGGCTATTTAATCGGGCCGCCGCTGGGCGGTTTGGCTTTGGATGGAGGTAAAGGGGCGGCGGATAATTTTTGGTTGGGTTTGGCTTTGAGTGTGGGCGCGGCTATTTTTATTTTGCAAAAGCTCGATCGAATGTTGAAAAATAGCAGTCATTAGTTATTAGTCATTAGTTATTAGTCATTAGTCATTTGTTGCTGCTACCAATGCCCAATGCCCAATGCCCAATGCCCAATAACCAATAACTAATTTATTTTCGTCGATCGCCCAATTTGCGGTAAACTTCTCTTAAGTCAACTTGATGGTGAGCCAAAGCAACCAAAGCGTGATAAAATAAATCCGCAACTTCCCCAGCAATCCCCTCTTTGTCGTCATCTTTGCAAGCCATCACAACTTCCGCCGACTCTTCGCCAATTTTCTTGAGAATTTTGTTGTCGCCGCCCTCGAACAACTTGCAAGTATAAGAACTTTCGTTAGGATTGTCGCGCCGATCGCAAATTACGGCAAATAATTGAGATAACATATCCCCTGGCGGCGGTGAAATTTCCCCATCAACTTGGTGAAAACAACTTCTTTCTCCTGTGTGACAAGCAATATCTCCGACTTGTTCGACAGTCACCAGCAAAGCATCGCTATCGCAGTCGTAACGCAGCCCTTTGACATTTTGAATGTGTCCCGAAGTCGCACCTTTGGGCCACAATTCGGAACGCGATCGACTCCAGAACCAAGTTTGCCCGGTAGAGAGCGTTTTTTGCAGCGACTCCCGATTCATCCAGGCCATCATCAACACTGTACCGTCCAAATAATCTTGGACGATCGCAGGCACTAAACCGCGATCGTCGTAACGAATCTTTTCAATTGGGATCGATCGGCTCAAACTCGATAAATCAGTAGTAGACATAATTTTATTTCAACTTGGTAATATAGATTAACGCTTTCCTGTCGGAGATTGTTTTTTTATTAACCGCAGAGAACGCAGAGGACGCAGAGGAAGAGAGAAGATTGAGCAAGGGATGGCTAAATTGTCAAGAACTATTTTACAAAAAATTACATTTTAGGGCGCTCGGTGCTAGTGCGACAAAGCCTAAAAAACCCAAGCTAGTATTGCTACTGATTGGTTTGTACCCTAAAATCTACTAGAATAGTTTCCTTGAATCGACCTAACCTTTATGTTGAACTGGCTATAAAATTATTCTACCAACAACAGACGTTCACTAAGGAGAAAACATTGGTTTCCACAACCTTGAAAACGACCAAATCAGAAGAAATTTTCGCTGCAGCCCAGAAGTTGATGCCAGGTGGCGTCAGTTCCCCCGTGCGCGCCTTCAAATCCGTGGGCGGACAGCCCATCGTCTTTGACAGGGTAAAAGGAGCCTACATTTGGGATGTTGACGAAAACCAATACATTGACTATGTAGGCACTTGGGGCCCCGCCATCTGTGGCCACGCCCACCCGGAAGTCATCAAAGCCTTGCACGAATCTTTAGAAAAAGGTACGAGTTTCGGCGCACCATCGCTGTTGGAAAACGTACTCGCTGAAATGGTCATCGATGCCGTTCCCAGCATTGAAATGGTGCGATTTGTCAACTCCGGCACCGAAGCCTGTATGGCCGTTTTGCGCCTGATGCGAGCTTTCACCGGACGCGATAAACTGATTAAATTTGAAGGCTGCTATCACGGGCACGCCGATATGTTCTTGGTAAAAGCCGGTTCCGGCGTCGCAACTCTGGGTCTTCCCGACTCTCCGGGCGTCCCGAAATCCACTACTGCCAATACCCTCAACGCTCCCTACAATGATTTAGAAGCAGTCAAAGCTTTATTTGCCGAAAATCCCGGCCAGATAGCAGGCGTAATTCTCGAACCAGTGGTGGGGAATGCCGGTTTTATTACCCCGGATGCAGGTTTTCTCGAAGGTTTGCGGGAAATTACTAAAGATAACGGTGCTTTGTTAGTTTTTGATGAAGTAATGACCGGTTTCCGCATCGCCTACGGCGGAGCTCAGGAAAGATTCGGTGTCACCCCGGATTTGACTACTTTGGGTAAAGTTATCGGTGGCGGTTTGCCGGTGGGAGCTTACGGGGGAAGGCGGGATATTATGGGGATGGTGGCTCCTGCTGGGCCGATGTATCAAGCGGGTACGCTTTCGGGAAATCCTTTGGCGATGACTGCTGGGATTAAGACTTTGGAATTGCTGCAAAAACCCGGCACTTACGAACAGTTGGATAAGATTACTAAAAAACTGTCTGACGGATTGCTAAAAATTGCTAAGGAAACCGGGCACGCGGCTTGGGGCGGGCAAATTAGCGGGATGTTTGGCTTGTTTTTTGCGGCTGGCCCGGTTCACAATTACGAGGATGCGAAGAAGTCGGATTTGACAAAGTTCAGTCGCTTTCACCGGGGAATGTTGGAGCACGGAATTTATCTTGCTCCTTCGCAGTTTGAGGCGGGATTTACTTCTTTGGCTCATACTGACGAAGATATCGATCGAACTTTGGCTGCAGCGCGTGAAGTGATGGCAAGTATTTAACGTGAGTTTTAAGGATGTTCATCCTTAAAACTCAGGAATAAATAATTAAAGTCCTTGCTGTTTTTTGGCAGTAAGGACTTTAATTTTTAACTGCTTTATCAAATAAATTCCTGAATCATACAGACTATTCAGGAGTCGCTTTTAATAAGATTTACAGGCTTTTTTAGTAAATCTGCACTGGGTAATTTCAGCTTAATGATGTGAGCGAATTACTAATTAGTAATTATAGGAACTCTCTACTTTGCGGTAGCAATTCCTAACTTAGCTCCCTTAATTCGGCGTAATCGATCCATCACTTCCACAACATTTCCGTGATTGACGCTTTTATCCGCATTCAGCACAATTAATGAGTTCTGATTTGACCCCATCGTCTGTCGCACCGTACTCTCAATCTGGTCTAAGTTGACTGACTTTTTATCAACCATTAATTTTCCATTAGGATCAATGGTGACGGTAATTTTAGAAGGCGAGTCCTGAACTTGAGAGGTTGATGCTTTCGGTAAATTGACGGGTAGACCCTCGGATTTGGATAAAGACAGAGAGGAAACAATTAAAAACGTTAATATGGCGAAGACCACATCAATCATTGGCACGATGTTAATCTGGGCAATAGTCTCAGGTTCATCGGGTAGGCGCATAATTAGATTCTCTTGGTAGTTTTTCGTAGCGGTGACGGTACATTAACTCTAGCTGACCTCCAGCTTCCTGAATAAAAGCAATCTGCTGTAAGTAAAACCCGCGAAACATATTGGCAAATAAGAGTGTAAAGATTGCCACAACTAACCCTATTGCCGTAGAAACGAGGGCTTCGCTAATCCCAGAAGTAACGCCTGCGGCATTGGTGCCCGTGGCATTCCCCAGTTTGAGAGAACTAAAGGTGGTAATTAACCCCAAAACTGTTCCGAGCAACCCAAATAGTGGGGAAAGGCTGATAATGGTGTCAAATATTGTATTGAATCGCTTCAGGATGGGGATTTCTGCCTGAGCACCACTCTCTAAGGCCAAACGAAATTCTTCGATGTTGGGGCAGTCTAATTCTAAAGCTTCTAAAAAAATCCGGGCCAGGGGCAAATCGCTGTTTACTTGTAACTTTTTGATGGCGGAATCGGGGTTTTGACTGTAAAGCTGTAGCACTTCTCGCACGACTCGCCGCTGCCGCCGATTTACCCTAAACCAAAAGGCAAGACGCTCTATGATCAGCGCTACTGCTGCGATTGAGGAGACCAATAGCGGCCAAGCAACAATGCCTGCGGCGCGAAAAATGTAAATGAAAGCATCCATTGATTTGTACTCTCGCTAGCTCGGTTGAGTGATCGCAAGCTGCCTAATGCTGTAATTAGCCCGATCGAAGGTTGGTAGAGTTTCTGCGTCAAGTCGGCACAAGTGATTCAGGCTGCGAATTATTTCACTCAAGCGCGATCGCAAGCGCGATCACAAGCGCGATCGCACTACCTGTATGTGACTATCTTCGTCTGTACCCAAAATGCTCCTACTGCGATCCCGATCGAGATCGCGACAGATTGTTCTGCCAGTGCTTCTTTGCTAAATATTTGCGTTAGGACTTGACAATAATCTTCAATAATTTAAAAGATTCTCAACTAGGTTTCCACAAAGTTCAGGGTTTGTCAAGTCATGCGCCACACTTTTAGATAATAATTATCGAACTTATGGCCAAAAAAGATAAGTTTTACTAATTAATGGATTTTTATGAAAAGCTTGAGAATGTGGAATTTTGTTGGTAGATTAGGGGCTAGAGTATTGCATTTAAGGCGTTGTGGAACCTTGCCCTGCCAGAATCAGAACATTGACACCGCCCATAAGAGCCAAGTAGACGCCCCCAAAGAAAATGCTGATTGGTAGCCTCTAGCCCCTATATCAAAATTAAATAATGAAAATTAATTGCAAGAGTCTTGAACAGGGTGACAGTCTTCTTATAGGATGGGTAGGTTCATCAGTGATAGCAAGCTCAACCCGCAGTTGGTAGCTTGTTTCGGGTGATGTCGGGGAGCCAGCGAGGATGTTGCCATCCATAAAGGAGAGTGAGAAGGCATGAGTTTTTCAAATATTTCGGCGACGCAAAGACAACAACAAGAAGAAGCTCTCAAAAAAGTTCTGGCGATCAGTCTGTTAGCCTCAACCTTACTGCACGGTGTCGCGCTGCCGTTGAGCCTCAAGTTGGTCAAACCTGCTGAATTTGAAGAGGATGCAATTGAAATTGTTGTGCTTGATGAGCCAAAAGTAGAGGAAACCCAGCCAGAGCAGACTATTCCAGAAAAAGTATCTCCCCCGCCTGAGACGTTGAAACCAGAACCGCCACCAGAGCCAACTCCCGCAGAGGAGCCACCGGTAGCGGTAACGCCACCGCCGATTCCAGAGGAGCCACCAGTAGCGGCAACGCCCCCGCCGATTCCAGAGGAGCCACCGGTAGCGGTAACGCCACCGCCGATTCCAGAGGAGCCGCCAGTAGCGGCAACGCCACCGCCGATTCCAGAGGAGCCGCCAGTAGCGGTAACGCCACCACCGATTCCAGAGGAGCCACCGGTAGCGGTAACGCCACCGCCGATTCCAGAGGAGCCGCCAGTAGCGGCAACGCCACCACCAACTCCTATCGAGCCTTCCCCCGCACCTCAACAGGATTTCAATTCCCCAAAAACTCCTCAAACCCCGATCGCCCAGGAACCCGAAACCCCCTCGCCCGATCCTCCAAAAAGCGAACCACCCGTTAGCGACTCCCGCCCCAAGGGTGCTGCGAGTCTCCCAGACTTGACAAAAGATGCTGGAAATCCCAACTCCTCCGACAGCCCTGAAAAAAATAACCCCCTCTCGTCATCTGCTTCGGCGGGTAGCGGGGAGCCTTCCTCACAGCCATTAAATCCTTCTTCCGGGCCATTGGCGCGATCGCCCGGGGCTGGCCCGCCAGTCACAGCTACTAGGCCAGGAGGCGGTAGTAACTCTGGAAATGCGATCGGGGATCTCACAAACCCCTCCTCCCCTGATCGCCCCGGAGGAAGTGCGTCGAACTCACCATCCGGTGCCAGCGAAAATGGCAACATACCTTCTGATGAGCCATTTGCGGCTGGTTCGGGGCGATCGCCCCGATCGCCTGCGGCTGGCTCCCCAGTCACCGCCACCAGGCCAGGAGGTGGCGGAAATTCGGGAAGTGCGATCGGAGATGTAGGAAACCTCCCCTCCTCTGGTAGCCCAGGAGGAAGTGCATCGAACTCATCACCCGGTGGAGGTGGAAATGGCGGCGGGGGTTCGTCACAGCCATTTGGCAGCGGTTCCGGGCCAGTGCCAAAACCGACAAATCCAGTCCGAGGGGGGAGTCCTGCGCGCCCGAACGGCGCGCCTCTGGCCACTTGCATTAGTGGCTGCGGTAAACCTGAATATCCGATCGCAGCCAGAGAACAAGGGCGGCAAGGCCGAGTGGAACTCATTTGTGACATTGACCCCAACGGTAAGACATTCAACATCAAGATATTGACTCCTAGCAAATACAACGACTTGAATAAGGCAGCGATTAAAGCAGTAGAAAAAAGGAAATATGCCTCATCAGAGAGTGGCCTTCAAGGAGAAAAAATATCTATTATCTTCGAGCTCACTGACTAGGGATTTTTTGAGACTCTAGCCATTTGGCTGGGAATTCTATAGCACCGTCCAAGGAATAGCAAAGTTAAAAATTGAATTTTTTGTGAATTATGAATTTGGGAATGTCGTCAGCAATATTAAGTAAACTTCAGCGAGTTGGACTCGCTCTATTACTTGGTTCCAACTTGGGAATGGCTTTGTTGTTTGCCAACCCTCACAGCGCAATGGCAGGAGTAATTACTTTGCCCGATGGCGGACGTTGCGAGGGAGAATTGACTGAGGGAAAACTCAGCGGGCCCGGCAGTTGTCAATATGCCAACGGCGATCGCTACGAAGGCCAATTTCTCAACGGCAAACCTCACGGTCAAGGCATCTATACCTTTAAAGAAGAAGGTCGATACCAAGGAGAATTTGCCGATGGTGAATTCAACGGTAAAGGTGTCCGCGAATTTGCTAACGGCAACCGCTACGAAGGCACTTTTAAAAACGGTGAGTTCGACGGTACAGGAACTTTTACCTCAACTAACGGCATTCGTTACGAAGGCTCCTTTACCAATGGTTCTCCCAGCGGTCGCGGGGCTTTTACGTTCAGTAATGGCACTCGTTGCGAAGGAGATATTAAAGAAGGAAAAGTTAACGGCAAAGGTGTCTGTCAATATGCTAATAAGAACCGCTACGAAGGAGAGTTGCTGAATAATGTGCCTCACGGGCAGGGAATTTATACCTTTGCTGAAGGAGGTCGTTATGAGGGGCAATTTAGTGAAGGACAATTTAACGGTAAAGGGGTTCGCGAATATCCGAACGGCAACCGCTATGAAGGAGAGTTTGTGAAGGGCAACATTCAAGGCCAGGGGTTGTTTACTTTTAAAGAAGGGGGACGTTATCAAGGGCCGTTTGACAATGGAGAATTTAGTGGTGAAGGTGTCCGCGAGTTCGCCAATGGAAATAGCTATAAAGGCACTTTTGTCAAGGGTAAGATGAGCGGGAAAGGAGTTTTCATTTTTGCGAATGGCGATCGCTGCGAAGGCGAATTTAGCGAGGGTCAGTTCAATGGCAAAGGTACCTGCATTTACGCCAATGGCGATCGCTATCAAGGTGAATTCCTCAACGGCCAGAAACACGGGCAAGGTTCCTACATTTATGCAGATGGAACGAAAGTAGAAGGAAATTGGCAACAAGGTCAAATTAAAAAATAACTCTTTGATATACTCACCGTCTTTTCAGATGGGGTCATTCTTGACGCTACGTACAAGATGAATTGCCCGCTGTGCCGTTGCCCCCTCACCAACTGTCACAAGCCCAATCCGACTCTTCGCCTGAAGAAATTCCCGATTGGTGGCGGGGTTGTGTAAAATAGCAACATTGGATGAGATTGAGGCGCAAAGATGGAGTCTCAATCCTGGGCGTTATGTGGGAGTGCCAACGTCAGGAGGCGGAGGATTTTGATTTTGCCGCACAGTTGGAAGAGTTGAATGAGGAGTTGGAAATTCTTAATGTTGAGGCACAGGAGTTGGAGGAACGGATTGCTGAGAATGTAGTGATGCTGTGGGAGGGAGACTGATAATTTTTCTGATAAATCAACAAGGATAAATACAGCTAATAAAAAGATGTACATAGCACAATTAAACCTATCTATTAGTGATATTACTGGCATTGTTCAGACTATTGCAGTAGTTGTATCACTGATTTATTTGGCAATTCAAGTTAAAGAAAGTACAAAAGCAACCAAGGGTGCAACCTATCAATCAATTATTAGCGCTTGTGCAGAGCTTGAGTCACGTATAAGCCAGGATGATGAAGTGGCGCGGATATACAAGTTAGGCATAACAAATCTGGAAAAATTAAATGAGAATGAATTCACCCGGTTTAACGAGCTTATTTGTAGTTTTTTTAATCTGTATGAAAATTTGTATTATCAATATAAAAATAAGTTGTTAGAAGAAGAATTATGGGCTGGTTGGTGCCTAAATATGCGGAATGACTTACAACAAAAAGGGGCAGCAGCTTGGTGGAACTCAAAAAGTCATCTTTACAGTAAGAGCTTCCGTGAATATGTTAATTCAGGAAAATGTCCTAGAAATTAATTTTGCTTGTATAGCATAACCTATCAACTGATATCAATATAATATAGCGGTTCTCACCAACATGAGGTACACTCTATTCTGTGAATGCCAGGATTTTCGAGGCTTTTTCTTTACCCCACCTACCTGAGAAAGGCTATAGTATGTTTCTAAAACTCAAAAAACAAGGCCGGCGGATTGTCTCCTTATTAATGAGTTTTATCTTAGTTTTGCTCCTCAATAATGGGGTTCAATCCGCGCCTCAAACCAGCAATCAAATTCTTTGGGATACCTATGGAATTCCACATATTTATGGAGAGAATAGTAAAAGCCTTTTCTACGCTTTTGGGTGGGCGCAGATGCAAAGTCACGGTAATCTGATTTTACGTCTTTACGGGCAAGCTCGCGGGCAAGCTGCCGAATTTTGGGGCGAAGATTATCTGGAATCCGATCGCTGGGTGCAAACTATGGGAATTCCTAATCGCGCAAATGCGTGGTATGAATCACAAAATCCCATTTTTCGCAACTATCTCGATGCTTTTGTGGGCGGAATGAATGCCTATGCAAAAGAACACCCAGAGGCGCTCACGGAAGAATTAAAGGTAGCATTGCCCCTCAAACCAGTAGATGTATTGGCACACGCGCAACGCGTCATCAATTTTACTTTTGTAGTCGATCCAGAGCGCCTTGAAGATATCGCTGAAAATGATACCCCCAAAGGCTCTAATGGTTGGGCGATCGCTCCTTCCCGTTCTGAAAGCGGCAATGCCATGCTATTGGCAAATCCTCACCTTCCTTGGTCGGATTTATATTTATGGTACGAAGCGCAACTGATTGGCCCAGAAATTAACGCTTACGGAGCGACTCTCGTGGGATTTCCTGTATTAACGATCGCCTTTAATGACAACTTGGGATGGACTCATACTGTCAACACTCACGATGGCTGGGATGCCTACGAATTGCCCCTCGCTAACGATGGCTATCGCTTCGATGGCGAAGTCCGAAATTTTGACAGGGAAGAGAAGGTTTTAAAAGTCAAAGAAAAGAATGGAAATTTGCGATCGGAATCTCTAGTCGTGCGGCGTTCTGTTCACGGGCCGATTATCACAGAAAAACAGGGCAAAGCGATCGCCCTGCGCGTTGTCGGGCTCGATAAACCAGGAGCCCTTCAGCAGTGGTGGGATATGGCACGATCCAATAATTTTTCTGAATTTGAAGCCACTTTAAAGCGCTTGGAAATTCCCATGTTTACCGTCATGTATGCCGATCGTCAGGGGCATATCATGCACTTGTTTAACGGTCAAGTCCCCATACGCAAAAAAGGAGATTTTAAATACTGGTCAGGCACGATCCCAGGCAATACGTCAGAGACTTTGTGGACCAAAAATCATCCATACCCGGATTTGCCGCGCGTTGTCGATCCGCCCAGCGGTTGGTTGCAAAATACCAACGATCCTCCTTGGACAACGACGTTTCCGAGCCCGATCGCACCGGATAAATATCCCGCCTACATGGCACCGCGCGGCCCGATGGACTTGCGATCGCAGCGATCGGTAAAAATGCTCTTAGAAGATGAGAAAATCTCTTTCGATGAATTGATGCAATACAAACATTCTACTCAGGTAGAACTCGCCGATCGCCTCCTCGATGATTTAATTCCCGTCGCACGCCAAGGCAGTGCTCAAGCGCGTCGCGCTGCAGAAGTTCTCGCCAATTGGGATCGCAAAGTCGATGCTAACAGTCGCGGTGCGGTGCTGTTTGCCTTTTGGAAAAAAGCGATGGATGACGATAAGTTATTCGCTAAACCTTGGAGCGAAGATGCGCCGCTAACGACGCCAGACGGGTTGGCAAATCCTGCGGAGGCGGTGCGGGTGCTGTCCGCGACAGCAACCAAAGTTGAGGCGACTTATGGTGCGTTAGATGTGGCATGGGGGGAAGTCTTCCGATTGCCTGGGGAAGCGAATCTGCCGGCAAATGGAGCTGACGGTGCTTTGGGTGTATTTCGCTCAGTATGGTTCGCTCCTGGGAAAGACGATCGCTTATCTGCGGTTGCGGGCGATTCTTTTGTCGCTGCGATCGAGTTCTCGAATCCCGTGAAAGCGATGGCGCTAAACAGTTACGGCAACGCCACTCAACCTGGTTCGCCCCACGCCCGCGATCAGTTGCAGCTCTTTGCTCGCAAGGAATTGCGCCCTGTATGGCGATCGCGATCGGAAATTGAAGCTCACCTGAGTTCGCGCCAGAAACTATAGCAGAAGACAGAAGGCAGAAGTTAAAAGACTTCTGTGCGCCGTTTCCCCTTGATATCAAATCCGGTAGCATCCGAATTATTCCTCTCTGTATTCTCTCCCTCTGCGTTCTCTGCGCCCTCTGCGGTTAAATCATTCCGATCCAACCGGAAACGATATTATCCATCGCGCAACAGCCGGCAAGCATACCCACCGACGGCAACGAGCAATAAGCCCAGCGAGGAGATAGCGTATAACAAAGCCATGCCAGCACCCGCACCTGTCCCCAGAATTGGGCCAAAAATAGCTGCTAAAAAACCGGACGGTTGCATGGCGGGTTCAAAGACGCGATCGGCAAGTGGCCCTGCGATCAATAAACCGATCGCGGACGCCAATTGCACGATAACTGCTCTGGTAGCAAAAACACGCCCCTGTACTTCAGGTGCGACTTTCGCCAGCCAAATCGCCTCGTTGGAACTGCCGAGGATGGGGAAATTGAAAGACGAACAAAATTGAGCGGGAATCCAGATAGAAAGGGCCTGGCCGAAAGCAAAGACTATTTTACTCAAGCCCGCGCCTGCCATGCCCAGCAGATAGCCCTGGATTCGGCGTTTGGGGCCGCCCCAAATACTGACGATCGATGCTCCTAAAACGCCGCCTGCGCCGGCGGCGGAAAGGATAGTACCGAGGATTTTGGCATTGTTGCCGGTGCGTGCCAGAATCATCGGTGAGTAGAGGGCCGCGCCGATGTCGTGAGCAAACCAGAATAGCGAAACGGACACCAGCAAGGCAAGCAGGCTGGGACGCTCGACGATGTAGCGGAATCCGAAGCTGAGTTCTTGCCATAGGTGAAAGCGAGTCGGCTGGGGATTGGAGGCGATATTGCTCCGCAACGCTGGCGCGATCGCGGGCTGGGGTATTTTGACAGATACTAGGGTGGCGATCGCGATTGTAAAAGTTGCCAGGTCGATCGTAAAAATCCCGCTCAACCCAATTACAGAATAGAGAATCCCTGCCAGCGTCGGAGCAATAATACTCGCACCGTAATTTGCCAAAAAACTTAAACTGCTAGCGCGACTGTAATGCTTTTCTGGCATCATTGTGGCGATCGCTGCTGAGTAAGCTAACTGTTGAATTTGGTCAAAAATTCCGTTAACCGCAGCCGCTACATATATATGCCATATTTGTAAGTTGTGGCTGATATAAAGTAATAGGATAGCGAGCGTTAACAAAGCTGAAACCGCATCACCACTCGCCATCAAAAATTTTCGATTTCCGCGATCGACCAGAATGCCAGCAACCGGAGCGAGCAAGATGCGCGGCAATTGAGTAAAAAACATCAACAAAGCCAAAGCTGTCGCTTGACTGGTAGAGTCCCAAATCCAAATAGTCAGCGCAAACGCGGACATAGCGCTGCCAATCATCGAAGCAGTTTGTCCGAGCCAGAGTTGAATAAATTTTTGCATTAAAGAAGCGATTGATAGGATTTAAAATTGAGAGAATCGGGGTTTTTAGGCAGGAGAATGACCGAAAGCATCCAGGATACAAGCCCCCGGATTCATTCCTTCGCAGACTCAGGACGGAGAAATAAAAAACCTGTATCCGAGAAACTTGCCCCCCGAATTTATCCGTGGGGTCAATGCTTCAATCGAAAATCTAAAATCGAAAATCTAAAATCGATTGACACCCGCATAAAATCCCACGCCACTCGCATTAAAACCAAGGCCATTGCTGGCTAAGGGGAGATAATTCTTCATATTGCTGTCTCGCCTCCTTGCGGTAAAATTTCACCAAATGCCGCTGTCGCCACATCAGTACGCCCGTAACAAACAGTACGATCGCTGCTAATCCTGCGATCGTGTGTACCAGCCGCAAGTAAATTCCGCCATAGCTGCCAATATGTAGCGGATAAAGCGAGTTGAGAATTCGATTTGCGACAGAAGCTGAATTTACGCTGTCAGCCTGCAATATTTCGCCACTGTATTGGTCGAGATAAATGGTGCTAACCCCGTTTGGATGCGGCTCGTTGGGAAATTTTTTCCGTACTTTAAAAATTGCTTCCGGCGTCAAAGGCAGAGAAATAAAAGTGGTTTTAGCTTCTGGCCAAACGGTATTAACTTGGTGTAAGATTTCGTCAAGGTTTTGCCTTGAACGGCTAGAGTGGGGATGAGAAGTCAAGGCTGGCTGTGGCTTTTCATTGGTTAGCCAATACAATGTCGATTCAACCGGCGCGTAAAAAATTATCGCTGTGCCTGTAGCGGAGATGAGTATGAGAAAAGCGACCGATACAATGCCAGAAACGTTATGTAAATCAAATACAGTCCGCTGCCAGTGAGCTTTCCAATTAATCGAAAATCCGCGAGCCAAATTGCGCCAACCAGTCCACAGCACCAAACCAGTAAAAGTTAGTCCTAGCATTACTAGACCGCAAATCCCTACAACAAGATGACCAAATTCTCCTCCAGCTAATTCCGCGTGTAACGTAAAAATAAAACCTGTAAAAGTTTCTTTCTTAAGGCGCGCACCCTTAATTTTTCCGCTGTAAGGATTGACATAAACGTTAACTACTTCCTCACTCTTTGACAGCATCGAAACTTGGCAAACTTCCTTCGCTTTTCGGGGCAGCAAGATACTAAGAGCTTGATTTTGCGGATAAGCTTTTTCGACAATTTGCAGGACATTTTCCAGCGGTATCCGTTCGGCTTGAGGAATTACTTGCAGGAGTTGGGGATTGAACAACCGCTCGATTTCAGGCCCGAAAACCAGCAAGCTGCCCGTTAAAGCAATTACTGCTAGAAATATTCCTACTACCAACCCCAAATACAAGTGCAGTTTGAATGCGAGTTTGCGGAACTTCATCTCTAGATTTTTCTCAAAGCCGTTAACTGTTATCATTAAGGTAAAACCGGTAGTCCGACAGGGAATGAATTCCCTGTCTCAAAGCTAAAGTCCTCTTAAGAGGACTGAGAAAAACACTTTTCAACTCATTAGTCCTCTTTTAGAGGACTTTAGCTATTAGACAGGGGTTTCAACCCCTGGCGGACTGGCGGACTAGCGGGTGGCCGCGAGGACTGGCAGACTAACAGCTTAAATTGACACCAATGGGTTCTTGGAGTGTCCCTACGGGGGATATTGAATCTACTTCATAAACCTGCAATCTGTAATTACCAGTTAAGGCGGTAATTAACACTGAGAGTCAAACCTCTCCCTGGAAAATTAGAGCTGTCCGATCCAAATCCAGCTAAGTATTGGGAGATCACGGGAAAATATTGATTATTCAATAAATTCTCGACTTTGATTTGTAGCAGCCCAGAGCCAATTTTAACCGCGCTGACGTAATCCAGTGTGAGATAGCTGCTAATCGGGCCGCCATCCGAGCCGTCTTTGAAGGCTCGATCGCTATTTCCAGAATATAATAACTGTAACCGATTGTTCCATCCCGGTAAAGTTTCGTTTTGGAGATAAGCTGTTAGCTTGAGCGGTGGAATTCGGCTGCTATCGAGGGCAAGGGAACGGCCATTGTCGTCGTCATATTCGCCTTGAATATAGGTAGCAGTCCCGCCGATCGACCATGCTCGTGCAGGTTGCCAATCCACAGTCCCTTCTAAGCCGTAAATGCGTTCTGGGGCGCGGATTAGTTCCAGGCGACCTGTGTTGCCAACTGGTTGAAAACTGATTCCTAGATCGGAGGTATTGTAAAAAGCGGCAAGCGACATTTGCACGGATCGCCACCCTCCTCGAATGCCAATTTCGTAGCTGTTGACTTTTTGCGGTTGAGTTACTTCTAACGAAGATTCAATTCCCACAAAATCGTCGGGGGGTTGGCGGAGAATGCGGCCGAAATCTGGAACTGAGAAACCTTGAGAAAAGTTGCCAAATACGTTGAAGGTGTCATTAATTTTATAGACAGCCCCTGTATTAAATAGGGTGGCGTTAAATTTGCGATCGCCTCCTTCGATCTGGCGATCGTTAAAAGTGGTATAATCATTGACGTTTAACCCGACGCGTTCGTGACGTATCCCCCCACTTAGAATCACGATATCGTCAATATTCCATTCCAATTGACCGAAAAAGCCAAGGCTGTTGTAAGTGTAAGGAGGGACGAAAGGACGCTCGGAAATTTTCCGGTAAACCCTGCCACCACTTGCGTCAACTCTCTCTGGGTCGTACAGGTCGAAACGCTGTTTGCTATCTTCAGTAACATAGTCAGAACCCCAAGTTAATCGAAGATTTTCGGCACTGGATAAAGGAGTTGTGACCGCAAGCCTTCCTCCTATTTGTTCGTTCTCGGCTCGCGAACGAGCAACACCGACAAACGGGCCAAAGAAATCTGACGTGCGAAAATCAGAGGGAACACTTACATTGGAATTCGTTCGATAGTAAATTTGACTTTGAAGGCTGCTGCCAAAAAGGTTTTGGTTGGTGTAACTGAGGTTGAGCTGTGTACTTTTATTTCCCGGTGTTTCCCCGTCAATATCCAAATCTCCGGTTCGGATGGCGCGGGCTTTTTGCCGTCCTTCCTGGTCGTCAACACTAAAGTCGGGAATCACATTGGGATCTTGGGTTTCCCGATAGTGATTGACAGTTAGTTGCAGCCGCTGGTTGGTGTCCAAATCTACCCCGACTTTGCCCATCACGTTGAAGAGGGTGCTGCTATCTCCGCCGAGTTCAAAATAGGGAATGCGCGAGCCTTTGGCATCGTAAAAAGCTCCACTTCTAGAGAGCGAGACAGTGCCCGTCAGATCGACATTGCCCGATCGGCCAGAAACCGTCTGCTGAGCGTTAAAGCTTAGAGCATCATCCGTGTTTGTTAAACCGCTACTGACGCCCACTTCAGTAACAGCACTTAGCCTTTCCTCAGTTGGCCGACGAGTAATAATATTAACCACGCCACCTGTAGCCTGAGCGCCGTAGATTGCGGTAGACCCCCGCACTACTTCAATGCGCTCGATCGCGCTAGGATCGATGTTTCTAAATTCTCTGCCAAACGATTGAAGATTGGTCGTTTGTGGCACGCCGTCAATCAGAACGGAAACGTCCCTACCCCGCAAAGTTTGTCCATAAGTGGCAGTCAATTGAGTCGGGGGCGCGAAACCGGGAACTTGATTTGCCAGAGCTTCCCCGATATTTCTTGATTGCCCTACCTGCTGCTGAAGTTCTTCGGAGTCTACCACCGTTATAGAGCGTGGCACGTTGGTCACTCTTTCTGCGGTTCGTGTTGCAGTGACGACGATTTCAATCGGGTCTCTCCCCGCCTGTGGCGTCCCAGGTGGCTGCGCTGTCGGCGGCAAGGGTTCTCCGGGTGTTCCAGGTGGCTGTGCTGTCGGTGGCAACGGTTCTCCGGGTGTCCCAGGTGGCTGCGCTGTGGGCGGCAAGGGTTCTCCGGGTGTTCCAGGTGGCTGCGCTGTCGGCGGTAAAGGTTCTGCAGGTATCTCTACCGGCTGCCCTGTCTGTGGGAAGGGTGCTGCAGGTGCCCCCGGCCGCTGTGTTGTAGGAACCGATGCAGGCGGGCGAGCAGTCATCTGCGAGGTGGGTTTTAAGCTGAGAATCAGACCCGCAGCATTAGGAATCACCCGTGCCACTGGTTGACCCCTCTCGCCAACGACTTTGATTCGGATGCTGTTGTTATCTAAAGGAGTAACGGTGACAGAAGCAATTCCGGCAGCAGGCTTGTCTTGACGAAACTCATTTCCCCCCGGTAGTCGCAGTTGAGCGGTGATGGCATCAATTTGTAAAGTTTCGCCAAAGGTGGTGGTGAAGACTTGCAGGGGTCTTCCATCTTCAGTGTCTAGGATGATTTCGATGCCTTCTGACGTGGGGTTGAGGCGAACGCCCGTCACCTGCGCGATGTTGGAAGCGCACGCTGGCCCAGCGACTACCGCCGACACGACTCCTGCCAGCCCAAGGCTATTTAATAATTTCTGCGATTTATTCATTACTCTTGAATCAAAAATTAATGGAACTTCGGATATGTGGTTTGCGTTGCTTGCACAACAAAATGTGTGAGTGAGAGCGTTGCTGCTCTTCTCTGGCTCCTAAAACTGACCTGCGGAATATCCGGCCCTGTTGTCGGGCGCAGTTCGATCCGATTCTCCCGTCGCTAGTGGCATTTGTCTGGGAACACAGCAGGCGCGTGAGGGCGAACTCCTCAGTCCGGTGGCGCTCTGGACGATCGCCCACGGTGGGCATTTTCCTCGGTTAAAGGAAGTAGTCGCTGGACGCTTAATGAGAAAGTGACTTAATTAGATAACAGAGCACTCACATCTGTCAAGAGTTAACTAATGAAAACTTATTGCATCTTAAGATAGGGGGTCAGACCCCTCTAGCTAGTTAGACACCACTTGCCTATTATGGTTTTGGCAAGGGCTAGACAAACGATCGCCTAAAATGCTATGGCAAGAGTTAGAAAAGATTGTCATATAGGAAACGATTGTAGTCAATAAATATTTCAACTACTCTTGACAATAAATATCATCTAGCATAGGATACTTAAAGTCGATAGCGGTAAAGCCCCTGAAGCTGATCTCGAAGCTGGCTCGGACTGAAATCGCCCCGGAGCCATTGTCGAACAGCGCGATCGACAACAAAACGTGAAAAAAAGCGCTAATACCCGAATTGAAGACTCAAACGCGCTGATGGGAGACTCGTAACGCCCGAAAGCTATTCACAGAAAGTCTATGTGGAAAGAATTTGGCGGAACTGGTTGGCGTACTGCAAACAAGATTTATTAGGTAAAAAGAATCATCGATGAGTGACGCAAGCATTAAGGGAAACCAACTCACCGAAAGTTGTACAAATTTAGTAGAACTCCTACAAAACAGAGCGTTACACCAACCAGAGCAGAAATATACATTTCTGTTAGACGGAAAAACTGAAACCGCCAGTTTGACTTATCGAGAGTTAGATGCGATCGCCCGATCGCAGGCCGTGCGACTTCAGACATTGGGAGTCACTGGCGAACGAGCCTTACTGCTTTTCCCGCCAGGATTGGACTATCTCGCCGCCTTTTTTGGATGCTTGTACGCCAAAGTGATCGCGGTTCCCCTCTATCCGCCGAAGCTGAAACGGAATTTAGCGAAAATAAGTGCGATCGCCAAAGACGCAGGAGCAACAGTTGCGATCGCTCCCGCGCGACACTTGGAAAATTTAGAGCAGCTATGCGAGCAAGCGCCGGAACTCAAAGCGATGCGTTGGCTGAGTGCAGAGGTGCTTTCCGATGACGGCGAAAAGTGGCAGCAGCCACCCATCCATCCCGACGAAGTAGCTTATCTTCAGTACACTTCCGGCTCAACCTCCACCCCCAAAGGCGTAATGGTGAGCCACGCAAACGTTTTGTACAACATCGAATACATTCACCGAGGCTTTGACCACGATGCCGAAAGCGTTGCGGTAACGTGGCTTCCCCCGTTTCACGACATGGGGTTAATTGACGGATTGCTCAAACCTTTGTATCTGGGAATTCCCTCTTACTTCATGCCGCCAGCGGCTTTTATTCAGAACCCGATGTGCTGGTTGGAAGCGATTTCGCGCTACAAAGCTACCCACAGCGGCGGGCCAAATTTTGCTTACGACTTGTGTGCTAGCAAAATCAGCAAAATGTTGCTAGCACAATTTGAGGATGATGATTGTGGGGTAGGCGTCGGGCCTGCTGTGAAAATACACGGGACGGGCGGGACGCCCATCCCACAAAACAATCAAAATCATCCCGCTATTATGCAGCGCAAAATCTTGGGCGATGGCCAAAAAATGCTCGACTTGAGTAGTTGGCGCGTGGCCTATAACGGTGCAGAACCCATCCACAAAGAAACCCTAGAGCGATTTACCAAAGCTTTTGAGCCCTGCGGTTTTCAGGCGGATGCCTTTTGTCCTGCTTACGGAATGGCAGAAACCACGCTAAAAATTGCCACGGTTCGCAGCGGGACAACACCGACTTTCTTAGCTGTTGACGCTGGGGCGCTGGAAAATAATCACATTGTAGAAGTTGTCGAAGGCGAGGGGGGCGCGAGAACTTTAGTCGGCTGCGGTTTCCCTGAATTTGGCACTAAAGTTGCGATCGTCAATCCCGAAACTCTGACACAATGCCAGCCGCAGGAAGTCGGAGAAATTTGGGTAGCTGGCGAAACAGTGGCGCGAGGCTATTGGAATCGCCCAGAAGAAACAGAAAAAACCTTCCAAGCATATCTTTCAGATACGGGCGAAGGGCCATTTTTGCGAACAGGAGATTTAGGCTTTTTACGCGACGGAGAACTGTTTATTACAGGGCGACTCAAAGATTTAATTATCATCCGAGGTCGCAATCTTTACCCCCAAGATATAGAAAGAACAGCAGAACGCAGCCATCCCAGTTTGCGGCCAGGGGCGATCGCGGCATTCTCGGTGGAAGTCGCAGGCGAAGAACAGCTCGTTATCGTGCAAGAATTACAATCTCGCAAAGCACCGGATAATGTCGAGGAAATTATCAGCGCCATCCGTTCCAGCATTGCTCAAGAATCAGAAGTGCAAGTTTATGGAGTAGTGCTGATTAAGCCCGGAAGCATTCCGAAAACGACCAGCGGTAAAATTCAACGTCGCGCCGCCTATGCTGACTTTCTAGCTGACAATTTGGAAGTGGTCGCCAGTAGCATTTTAGAGTTAGCTGATTTTGGTGAAATAGAGAATCGCCTCACGCGAGAAATTCTGCTTAAATCAGAGTTAGAAGAACGGCAGTCGCTGCTTGAAGCTTACCTTTGGCAGCAGGTAAACCGCCGGGGAATGAATTCCCCGGCTAATAGCCAAAGTCGGCTAAAGCCGACTGAAATCGATCGACCTCTCAGTAGCTTTGGACTAGATTCTTTAAGAATTTTTGAGTTAAAAAATCAGATAGAGAGCGACTTTGGCGTTACTGTATCGGTTGCCGATTTGTTTGAAGATAGGAGCATTGCTCGACTAGCAGTGCAAATTCTAGAGCAACTGACAGGAAATACCAAAGCAGTCGTCCCAAGGCCAGTTTCTCGCCTACAAAATATTCCCCTGTCTTTTGCCCAAGAGCGCTTGTGGTTCTTCGACCAATTGGAACCCGGAAACCCATTCTATAACCTCTGCGGTGAAGTTCAGATCACAGGACAGCTCTATGCAGAAACACTTAGGCAAAGTATTGAGAAAATTATCGAGCGACACGAGATTTTAAGAACTGCGTTTGGTGGTGGCAAAAAAGAACAGATACAAGTTATTTTTGATGCGAAAACTTTCCCATTACCCCTGATAGATTTGAGCCATTTTCCCCCTGCGGAACGCGAGAAAAAAGCGCAAGAAATGTCGGCGGAAGAAGCACAGTTGCCCTTTGATTTAACTCAACCCAATCTGCTCCGTGCCAAACTTCTGCGCCTATCGGAAACAGAACATACCCTGCTTTTATCTGCCCACCATATCATTTTTGATGGGCTGTCTTTGGGCGTATTTTTACGGGAATTAGCGGCATTTTATGAAGAATTTACTAATAATAATTTAGCCACCATTCCACCTCTGCCAATTCAGTATGCAGACTTTGCCACTTGGCAGCGCCAACAAATGCAGGGAGAAATATTAGAAACTCAACTTACTTACTGGAAGCAGCAGTTAAGTCGCAGCGCAGCGGTTCTAAATTTACCAACAGACTTTTCTCGTCCCGCTGTTCAAAGTTACAAGGGAGGTCGGCAATTATTTGAATTGCCAGAGCACTTAACCGAGGCAATTAGGCAATTGAGTCGCAGTGAAAAAACTACTTTCTTTATGACATTGCTGGCAGCATTCAAAACACTGCTTTACCGCTACACAGGGCAAGAAGATATCCTCGTCGGTTCACCAATTGCCAGCCGCAACAGCAGCGAAACCGAATCATTAATTGGATTTTTTGTCAATACTTTAGTCCTGCGGACTGACATAAATGGAAATCCCACTTTTCGAGATTTGCTGAGTCGAGTGCGAGAGGTTGCATTAGGTGCTTACGCGCATCAAGATGTACCGTTTGAGAAGTTGGTTGAAGAATTGCAGCCGAATCGAGATTTAAGTCACTCGCCTTTATTTCAGGTGATGTTTGCCTTTCAAAATGCCTCTGAATTTGCCTTAGAATTGCCGGATTTAAGCTTGAACTGCCAACAGATTCACAGCGGTACAGCAAATTTCGATTTAACCCTGGAATTAGAAGCCACAGCAACAGGTATTAGAGGCTGGTTTGAGTACAGCCTAGACTTATTTGAAGCGGCTACGATCGCGCGAATGGCAGGACACTTTCAGAACTTATTAGAAGGCATCGTTGCGAATCCCTCCGCGCGTCTATCCGATTTGCCCCTGCTTGCAGAAACAGAACGCCAGCAACTTCTATTTGAGTGGAATAACACTGAGATAAAATACTCCCAAAATGAGTGCGTTCACCGTTTGTTTGAAGCGCAGGCTGCGAAAACCCCTGATGCGGTTGCGGTGCGATTTGAATGCCAAAGTTTGACTTACCAAGAATTAAATAATCGCGCGAATCAACTTGCCCATTACTTGCACTCCTTCGGCGTAAAACCCGATGCGATAGTCGGCGTTTATATGGAGCGATCGCTCGATGCGATCGTCGGAATCTTAGGCGTATTAAAAGCAGGCGGCGCTTATTTGCCCCTCGATCCGCATTATTCCAAAGAACGTCTTAATTTTATGTTAGAAGACGCTGGAGTTCGCGTATTGCTAACGCAAGCAAAATTAGCCACCGACTTGCTAGTCCCCAATATTTCCGCGATTTGCTTGGATGCAGAATGGGAGATAATTTATCAACAAAATCAGTCAAATCCTGATAGCGCCGTTTCGCCAGAAAACCTCGCTTATATCATCTATACATCCGGGTCTACCGGCCAGCCAAAAGGAGTGATGGTGCAGCATCAATCTTTGGCAAATTATACGCAGGCTGCAAGTGTAGAATATGGCATCGAACCAGGCGATCGCGTTCTCCAATTTGCTTCCCTCAGCTTCGACGCCAGCGCCGAAGAAATCTATCCCTGTTTAACGCGAGGCGCAACTTTGGTACTGCGCGGAAATTCCATGTTAGACAGCATTTCTTCCTTCCTGAAAAAGTGCCGGGAATGGGAAATCACTGTATTGGATTTGCCGACAGCTTACTGGCGCGAATTAACTGCCAGACTCAGCGCCGAAAAATCCGAATTTCCCCCGTCAGTGCGCTTGACAATTATTGGCGGAGAAACCGCACTTTCAGCATCCCTGAATCAGTGGCAAAAATGCGTATCAGAAAAAGTCCGGCTAGTCAATACTTACGGCCCCACAGAAACAACCATTGTCGCCACGTGGTGCGACACTCTCCCCTCTTCCTCCTCCTCTTCTCTCCCCTCTGCGCCCTCTGCGCCCTCTGCGGTTAAAAACTCCCCAAAATCGCTACCAATTGGACGCCCAATTCCAAATGCCCGCACCTATGTACTTGATGCTAATTTGCAACCAGTTCCCATCGGAGTCCCCGGCGAACTTTATATCGGAGGTGCGGGCGTTGCCAGAGGCTATCTCAACCGTTCAGATCTGAATCGAGAAAAATTTATTCCCGATCCTTTTAGCAGCAAACAAGGCGATCGCCTTTACAAAACAGGCGATTTAGTCCGCTATCTCCCCGACGGGAATTTAGAATTTCTCGATCGCACAGATCGTCAAGTGAAAATTCGCGGTTTCCGCATAGAGTTAGGAGAAATCGAATCCACACTCAGCCAACATCCAGACGTGCAAGAAGCAGTCATTCTCGCGCGAGAGGAAGATTCAGGCGAAAAGCGCTTAGTTGCTTACCTCGTTTTAAACTCAGCACTCAGCATTGGCAACTCTGCACTGATTAAAAATCTGCGTTCTTTTCTCCGGGAACAACTGCCCGATTATATGGTTCCTGCTAGTTTCATGTTTTTGGAATCGATGCCACTGACACCAAACGGCAAGGTAGATTTTAAGGCACTTCCCGCACCGGAAACCAACAGTTTAGAGGCAGATTTTATCGCTCCTGATACTTTAGAAGAACAAGTATTAGCGGAGATTTGGGTGGAGGTTCTGGGTTTAAAACAGGTGGGAATTAATGACAATTTCTTTGAGTTGGGAGGTCACTCTTTGCTGGCAACTCAACTGATTGCCAAGGTGCGCGATCGCTTTCAAGTTGAGCTATCGCTGCGCTGTCTGTTTCAATCCCCCACTGTCGCCAGTTTGGCAGTTGCGATCGCACAAGCTAAGAGCCAGCAGTCGCCCGAACCCCTGATTTCACTGCCCGCGATCGCCCCCGATCCTCAAAATCGCTATCAACCATTTCCGCTCAACGAAATGCAGCAGGCGTACTGGATCGGCAGAAATAGCTTTTTTGAAATGGGCAATGTTGCCATTCACGGCTATGTAGAAATTGAGAGCGACGAGTTAGATTTAGAGCGGTTTAGCCTCGCGTGGCAGCGAGTTGTAGAGCGTCACGATATGCTGCGGGCGATCGTACTTCCGAACGGACAGCAGCAAATTCTGGAAAACGTGCCCGCTTATAAAATTGAGGTTTTGGATTTGCGATCGCTCGATTCAAAAGTTGCCGGCGAACAACTCGAAGCAATTCGCGATCGCCTTTCTCACCAAGTGCTGCCGCTCGATCGCTGGCCGCTATTCGAGATTTGCGCTTCGCAAATAAGCGATCGCCGCATCCGGCTCCACATCAGCATTGACGCCTTGTGCATAGACGGCTGGAGTTTTCAAATTTTGTTTGGCGATTTGGTAAAGTTTTACCGCAATCCCCATACTGCGATCGCACCCTTGCAACTGTCTTTCCGCGATTGCGTGTTAGCTGCGATCGCCTTAGAAAACTCCCCATTTTACCAGCAATCCTTAGATTACTGGCGCACTCGCCTCAAAACCCTGCCACCAGCGCCGGAATTGCCCCTCGCCAAACAGCCGAATTCCTTAACGCAGCCGCGATTTAAACGCTGGAGCGATCGCTTAGATTTCTCAACTTGGCAGCGCCTCAAAACGCGCACAGCTCGCGCCAGCCTCACTCCTACGGGTTTATTGCTAGCTGCCTATGCCGAGGTTCTCTCCCTGTGGAGCAAAACGCCTCGGTTTACCCTCAACGTGCCGCGCTTTAATCGCCTTCCCCTGCACCCTCAAGTTGAGGAAATTATCGGAGAATTTGCCTCATTTACTCTGTTAGAAATAGACAACTCAAAGCCAGAAAGTTTTGAAGTACGAGCCAAGCGACTACAACAACAACTTTGGCAAGATTTAGAACACCAATATGTCAGCGGCGTGCGCGTTTTGCGAGAACTCGCCCAAGCGCAAGGGACAACCGCAGCGCTGATGCCAGTTGTATTTACGATCGATCCGCAAAACGCGCCTGGGGAAGATTCCTCTATCTTTTCTCTCATTCAAGAATTGGGAGAACTGGTGCACATCATCGGTCAAACGCCACAAGTTTGGATCGACGCGCAATTTACCGAAACTGCTGACGGGCTTTCTTTTAGCTGGGATGCGGTGGAAGAACTCTTCCCGCCAGGGATGATTGACGATATGTTTGAGGCCTACTGTCGCCTATTGCAACACCTCGCCAATGAAGAGGAAACTTGGCAGAAAACGGTGCAGTTTCAGCAAGCCTTTACTAACAGCATTGAGGCACCTATTCCCGATGTATTGCTGCACGAATTGTTTGCTGAGAAAGTCGCGTCGCGATCGCACGAACCCGCCATCATTACTTCAACGCGCACTCTGAGTTATCAAGAATTGTATCTGCGATCGAATCAAGTCGGTCATCGATTGCGAAATCTCGGAGTTCGCCCTAATCAATTGATTGCCGTCGTCATGGAGAAAGGATGGGAGCAAATCGTCGCTGTTTTGGGAATTCTAGCCTCTGGAGCCGCTTATTTACCCATTGATGCGGCGCTGCCAAAAGAGCGGCTGTGGTATTTGCTGGAAAATGGCGAAGTTCAATTTGTACTAACGCAATCTTGCTTAGATCGAAGCTTAGAATGGCCCGAAACTGTGCGGCGAATTTGCCTCGATACCGACGAATTGGCAACAGAAAGTGACAAACCTTTAGAAACAGTACAGGAACCGGAAGATTTAGCTTATGTGATTTATACTTCCGGTTCAACTGGCTTGCCGAAAGGCGTGGCGATCGCGCACCGAGGTGTAGTCAATGCGATCGCTCAGACCAATCAAGTGTTTAATGTGACCGAGGGCGATCGCGCGATCGCAGTCACCGCACTGCACCACGATATGTCGGTTTACGATATCTTCGGCATCCTAGCGGCCGGGGGCGCGATCGTCATTCCCGATGCCGCACAACGGCTAGACCCCGCTCACTGGAATGAATTGATGGTAAAAGAGCGCGTCACCATTTGGAACTCGGTTCCCCCGATGATGGAAATGCTGCTCGATTACGCTGCCGGACGTTCTGAGGTGTTGCCGGAGTGCTTGCGCTGGGCGTTTCTCGGCGGAGATTGGATTCCAGTAACGCTGCCTGAGAGGTTAAGGGCGATCGTCCAAGAATGTCGCGTTGTCAGCGTCGGCGGGCCAACCGAAACTACCCTTTGGAATATTTGGTATCCGGTAGAAACTGTTGATTCTTCTTGGAAAAGCATTCCCTACGGCAAGCCGATCGCTAACACCCGCTATTACATTTTGAATGAAAGGCTGGAAGACTGTCCCGTCTGGGTTGCCGGCGAGATGTGCTGTGCGGGAGTTGGGCTGACAAAAGGATACTGGCGGAATGAAGAAAAAACTCGCGCCACTTGCCTCACGCACCCCGTCACGGGCGATCGCTTGTACCGAACGGGAGATTTAGGGCGCTTCCTCCCTGACGGCAATATCGAATTTTTAGGGCGAGAAGATTTCCGCCTTAAAATTCGAGGATTCCGCATCGAAGCAGGAGAAATTGAAGCTGCTTTGAACGAACACCCAGCAGTCAAAGCATCCATTGTCACCGCATTCGGAGAAAATCACAGTCAAAAACGCTTAGTAGCATATATCGTTCCCCAACAAAATGCTGTCCTTGCGGTTGAAGAATTGCGACAATTTCTGAGTGAAAATCTGCCCGATTATATGGTGCCGTCTGCATTTATAGTTCTGGACGCGCTGCCGCTTTCGGCGAACGGCAAAGTTAACCGCAAGGCACTGCCTGAACCGGATGCCGCAATTCCCGAAGCAAAGATTTTTGTCGCACCGCGCACCCCGATTGAGGCAATGTTAGCGAGAATTTGCTGTGAGGTTCTCGGTATCGAACAGTTAAGCATTACCGATAACTTTTTTGAACTAGGAGGAAATTCGCTGCTGGCAATTCAATTAGCAGCAAAGGTACGAGAATCTTGTCACCTAGAATTGCCTTTGTGCGATATTTTTGCAGGGCGATCGCTCGCCGTACTTGCAGAAAAGATTGCTGAAGCCAAAAACAAAAACGCGACAGTTGAAGAACCCGCGATCGCGCCCGTTTCGCGATCGGCATACCGCATGAAACTCTCCTCTTTGCGCTAACCACAAATCAGTGATGAGTCATGAGTGAGCAGCCAATAATATCATGTCCGTTCGATTGACCGTTATTCCTGTAGGGGCGGGTTCACCAATATCTTTACTAAAAACGATAAATCTCGTAAACCCGCCCCGCCCAAGATATTACCTCATAACCAATCCCTAAATATCGGCTGCAATCCCAATTACCAATTACCAGTTACTAATCCAATGACGGTGCATTTTTCCGAAAAACCTCCAACAGATACTTGCGACTCTGCAAATACTGCGGAAGAAGAAGTATTTGCATTTCCCACCTCTTTTGCCCAGCAAAGACTGTGGTTTATTGACCAATTTGAACCGGGAAACCCTTTTTACAACCTTCCGGCGGCTGTGTTACTAAAAGGCAGGCTAAATGCAGTAGTGCTAGAACGAAGTTTCAAGGAAATTGTGCACCGTCACGAAGCTTTGCGGACGACATTTGCCACTGTAGACGGTCAACCCGTGCAGGTGGTTGGTCAGAAATTTAATTTCGGGCTGCAAGTTTTAGACCTGCAACAATTGCCAGAAATTCAACGAGAAGCGGAAGTAAAAAAACTAGCAGCAGCAGAAGCTAGTAAACCTTTTGACCTAACCAAAGGGCCGCTGTTGCGAGCTAGTTTGCTACAGTTAGATGCTGAGGAATATGTCTTGCTGCTGACGCTACACCACATTATTTTTGATGGCTGGTCAATCGGAGTCTTTCTGCAAGAATTAGCAGCACTTTACGAAGCGTTTGTGATGGCAAAACCATCCCCACTTCCCGAACTTTCCATCCAGTACGCCGATTTTGCTATTTGGCAGCGGGAATGGCTTGCGGGCGATTCCCTGCGGGATAGCTTCGCTTCACGCTTGCAAACTCAACTTAACTACTGGAAAAAGCAGCTCAGTGGCGCTCCCCCCTTGCTGGAATTGCCAGCCGATCGCCCCCGCCCCCCCGTGCAAACCTATCGGGGCGCGAAAGAATCATTCCTCATCCCGAAAACGCTAACGTCAGCCCTCAAAAAGCTCAGCCGCCAGGAAAATGCCACCCTGTTTATGACGCTGCTAGCAGCCTTTAAAACGTTGCTCTATCGCTATACAGGACAGGCAGATATCCCCGTTGGCTCTCCCATCGCCAACCGCAACAGATCGGAAATTCAAGGGCTAATCGGCTTTTTTGTCAATACTTTGGTATTGCGGACTGATTTGTCAGGCGATCGCACTTTTCGGCAATTGCTCGATCGCATTCGGGAGATGAGTTTAGAAGCTTACGCTCACCAGGATTTGCCGTTTGAGAAACTGGTTGAAGAGTTGCAACCCGATCGCAATTTGAGCTACAATCCACTGTTCCAAGTTGCTTTTGTTTTGCAAACTGCACCTGTTGCTGCGGAATCAATCGCCGGACTCAATCTCACTCTTTTAGATGTTGACAATCAGACAGCAAAAGTTGATTTAACGCTGCATTTAGAAGAAAAGCAGGAAGAAATTAGCGGTCAGTTTGAATACAGTACCGATTTATTTGATGCGGTAACTATTAGGCGGATGGCGGGGCATTTTCTCACGTTGCTGGAGGGCATAGCTGCCAACCCAGAGCGGCGGATTGAAGAGCTACCGTTGCTAGGGGAAAAAGAGCGGCATCAGTTGTTGGTAGAGTGGAATGACACCCGCGCCGATTATTCGAGCGATCGCTGCATTCATCAATTATTTGAAGCGCAGGTCGATCGAACTCCCGATGCCATTGCAGTCGTATTTGAAGACCAAAAACTCACCTACCGCGAGCTGAATGAACGAGCCAACCAACTCGCACATTACCTGCAAAAACTCGGCGTCAAGCCAGAAGTTTTGGTCGGAATTTGTGTCGAGCGATCGCTCAATACAATTGTTGGCATTCTCGGTATTCTCAAAGCTGGCGGCGCTTATGTTCCGCTCGATCCAGCCTACCCGCGCGATCGCCTTGCTTTTATACTCGAAGACGCGCAGGTAAATGTGCTGCTGACTGAGGAAAAGTTGTTGCCAACCCTTCCCAAATGCAGCGCCAAAATCCTTTGCCTCGATGCGGATCAAAGTGCTTTCTCCCAACACAGCAAAGAAAATCCCGCCAGCGCCACTACTGCCGAAAATCTCGCCTATATCATCTACACTTCTGGCTCAACTGGCATCCCCAAAGGCGTTTTAGTTCCTCACTCAAACGTCCTCCGCCTGTTTGCTGCTACCGAGTCGTGGTACAACTTCAACGAGCAAGATGTGTGGACGCTGTTTCACTCTTATGCTTTTGACTTCTCAGTCTGGGAAATATGGGGCGCTTTGCTATACGGCGGGCGACTCGCGATCGTGCCTTATTCAGTCAGCCGATCGCCCCAAGATTTTTACAGCTTGCTATGCAAAGAACGAGTCACAGTTCTCAACCAAACTCCTTCTGCATTTTACCAGTTGATAAAGACAGAAGAATCTGTCGGAATTGGCGAAGATTTAAGCCTGCGCTTAGTAATTTTTGGCGGGGAAGCTTTAGACTTGCAAAGCTTAAAACCTTGGTTCGATCGGCACGGCGATCGGCGCCCCCAACTTGTCAATATGTATGGGATTACAGAAACAACAGTCCACGTCACCTATCGGCCGCTGACTGCCGCTGATTTAAGTAAAAATGCCAGCCTTATTGGCCGTCCAATTCCTGACTTGCAAGTTTACCTGCTCGATCGCAACTGCCAACCTGTTCCCATCGGCATTCCTGGGGAAATTTACGTTGGTGGTGCTGGCGTCGCGCGGGGCTATCTCAATCAGCCAGAATTAACGGCCGATCGGTTTATTCCGAACCCCTTTAATGACCGTTTGAAAGCGCGGTTGTACAAATCGGGAGACTTAGCGCGCTACCTGCCGAATGGCGATATTGAATACTTGGGACGAATTGACCACCAAGTAAAAGTGCGCGGTTTCCGCATCGAATTGGGAGAAATTGAAGCAGCGCTAGGACAGCATCCAGATGTCGCCCAGGCTGTGGTTGTAGTGCGAGAAGATGTACCGGGCGATAAGCGCTTGGTAGCTTATATCATTGCTAACTCAGCAGCACAAAATAAGCATTCAATACTGATTCACGAACTGCGCTGCTTTCTGAAAGAAAAATTGCCGGAATACATGGTGCCTGCTGCTTTTGTGACGCTGGAATCGCTGCCTTTAACAAACAACGGCAAAGTCGATCGCAAGGCGCTTCCCGCACCCGATCGCGATCGCCCTGAACTCGAAGAGGCATTCGCCGCGCCAAGCACGGCTATTGAGAAAATCCTAGCGGAAATTTGGGCGCAAGTATTGGGGTTAGAACAAGTGGGAATTGACGACAATTTCTTTGAATTGGGCGGCGATTCTATCCTCAGCATTCAAGTAATTTCTCAAGCGAATCGAGCGGGGTTGCGACTTACACCAAAACAACTGTTTCAGCACCAAACTATTGCACAGTTAGCCACCGTCGCCGATACACCTGATGCCCAACAATCGGAACAGGGATTAATCATTGGCGAAGTTCCGCTCACACCGATTCAGCACTGGTTTTTTGAACAAAATCTGTCCGATCCACACCACTGGAATCAGGCGGTGCTTTTAGAGTTGCGGCAACCTCTCGAACCTGCATTAATTGAGTCAGTTTTGCAAGAATTGCTGAAACACCACGACGCGCTGCGCCTGCGTTTTGTACCCGGAGAATCTGGCTGGCAGCAGGCAATTTCCCATCCTGCAAAGGTGGCTCCGTTTACCTGCATTGATTTGTCGTCGCTACCTCCAGAGGAACGAGAAGCCGCTTTCCAAACCGCCGCCACTCAGTTGCAAGCCAGTTTGAATTTGTCAGAGGGGCCATTACTTCGCGCTGCCCTATTTGACTTGGGCAAACATCAGCCAAATCGCTTGTTATTGGTTATTCATCACTTAGCGGTTGATGGGGTTTCGTGGCGAATTTTAATTGAGGATTTCCAGACAGCTTATGAGCAGATTAGCCGCGACGAAACAGTCGCGCTCCCGCCCAAAACAACCTCATTTAAGCAGTGGGCAGAACGCTTGCATGAGTGGGCGCGATCGCCCGAATTGCAGGAAGAGTTCGATTACTGGTTCGCCCTTTCTCACCAACAAACTTCTCGCTTGCCAATAGATTTCCCAAACGCAGCCAATTTAGTTGCATCTGAAAAGACAGTATCCGTTGCTTTGAGTGTTGAAGAAACAAAACTGCTCCTGCAAGAAGTACCTGCCGCTTACCGCACTCAAATTAATGATGTATTGCTAACTGCTTTAGGTCAAGCATTTGAACGCTGGACTGGCAAAAACACACTTTTAATTGACTTAGAAGGTCACGGGCGCGAAGATATATTTGAAGGAGTAGATTTGTCGCGCACAATCGGCTGGTTTACAGCAATTTTCCCCGTCCTGTTAAATTCAGAAAAACCTTCCGCTCTAGGGGCTACCATCAAATCCGTGAAAGAGCAGTTACGCGCAGTGCCAAATCGCGGTATTGGCTGCGGTGTACTAGAATATTTAAACCCAGAAATTGCAAAAAAATTGCACAAATTGCCGCAAGCTGAGGTAAGCTTTAATTATCTCGGACAGTTTGACCAAGTGCTGCCGAAATCTTCTTTATTAATGCTGTCTTCCAATCCTAGTGGCCCCCTTCGCAGCCCGCGCGGAAATCGGCGTTACCTTCTGGAAATTAACGGATTTATTGCCAGAAACAAGCTGCAATTAGATTGGACGTACAGCGAAAACATTCACCGACGAGAAAGCATTGAAAATTTAGCAACCGGCTTTATAGAATCGCTGCGATCGCTAATTCAATACTGTCAGTCCCCCGACGCCGGCGGCTGCACTCCTTCTGACTTTGCAGAGTTTAAGTGGAGTCAGTGGGGCCAGGACGATTTAGACAACATTACTGCAATTTTGGGAGAGCTGTAAGATGAGCAAAGGCAATATCGAAGATTTTTATCCCCTCTCCCCAGCGCAGCAGGGCATTCTCTTTCATTCCCTTTACCAGCCAGAATCGGGCGTATATTTCGGGCAACTGCTGTGCGTATTGCGCGGCGATCTCAATGTTTCTGCGTTGAGAAATAGTTGGCAAAAAGTTGTAGAGCGACATCCCATTTTGCGGACTTGTTTCGTGTGGGAAAAATTGAAAGAACCCGTGCAAGCGGTGCGTAAACAGGCTGCATTATCTTGGCAGCAGATGGACTGGCGATCGCTCTCTGCATCGAAACAACAACAGCAGCTAGAAACGTTCCTAAAAGCCGATCGCGAGCAGGGCTTTGACTTGAGATCAGCTCCCTTAATTCGCATTGCACTGGCGCAGTTAGAAACAGATACTTTTCAGTTTATTTTGAGCCACCACCACTTAGTTTTAGATGGGTGGTCGCTGGCGATCGTTCTTGATGAAGTTTTTGGCTTTTATCAAGCCTTCTCCCAGGGCGAGGAATTGCACCTCAAACGCCCTCGCCCTTATCGGGATTACATCGCGTGGCTGCACCAGCAAGATTTATCTGCGGCTGAGTCATTTTGGCGGCAAACTCTCAAAGGTTTTGCAGCTCCAACTGCGATCGCCCGGGGCAATATTGTCGCGGGAAACCGTTTAGAAAGTAGTGGCGAACAGCAGGTGATATTTTCTGCAACAGCCACCGCCGCACTGCAATCTGCCGCGCGGCAGCATCAGCTAACATTAAATACCCTCGTACAGGCAGCTTGGGCGCTACTTTTGAGCCGATACAGCGGCGAGGAAGATGTGGTTTTTGGTACGGTTGTATCCGGGCGACCGCCAGAGTTAATGGGTGCTGAATCGGTAGTGGGGCTGTTCGTAAATCCTCTGCCAGTGCGCGTAAAAATTGATCCACAGGATTCTATTTTATCCTGCTTGAAACAACTCCAAGCGCAACAAGTTGAGGCGCGGCAGTATGAGTACAGCCCCCTCGTTGAGGTGCAGGGCTGGAGCGAAGTTTCTCGGAGTTTGCCTCTATTTGAGAGTTTGGTCGTTTTTGAAAATTATCCTTCGGATGCTTCTTTGCAGGAGAAGATTCACAACTTAAAAGTAGAGAATATTCGCTCCTTGGAAACAACCAATTATCCTCTAACAGTAATGGCGATGCCCGGTGCAGAATTGACGCTGAAAATTATTTTCGATCGTAGCTGCTTTGAGGACAGTGCGATCGCCCGGATGCTCGGACACCTGCAAACTTTACTGCAGGAAATGACTGCCAATCCTCAGCGGAAACTCTCAGAATTGCCTTTATTGAGTGCCACCGAACGCCAGCAATTACTTGTCCAGTGGAACGACACCCAAGCGGATTACCCCAAAAATTCCTCAATTCACGAATTATTTGCAGCGCAAACAGAGCGAACCCCAGATGCAGTGGCTGCAATTTGCGAAAATGAACAATTGACTTACCGCGAATTGAATGCCAAAGCCAACCAAATCGCGCATTACCTGCAATCTCTAGGTGTAAAACCCGAAGTTTTGGTGGGAATTTGCTTAGAGCGATCGCTCTCCATGCTGGTGGCGATTTTGGGCATCTTAAAAGTCGGTGCCGCTTACGTTCCTCTCGATCCTGCTTATCCCCAAGAACGCCGATCCTTCATGCTGGCGGACGCAAAAGTTCCGGTGCTTTTGACTCAAAAAAACCTCCTAGAAACCCTCCCCGAACACAGCGCTAAAGTCGTCTGTATCGACGCCGAATGGCAGGAAATTTCTCGCGAGAGCGATCGCAACCCCGCTGTTAAAGTGGAAGCTGAAAACCTCGCTTACGTCCTCTACACTTCCGGCTCGACAGGCACTCCCAAAGGCGTACTCGGCACCCACCGAGGCACAGTCAATCGCTGTTTTTGGAACCCCTATCCTTTTATCGAACAAGATATTTGCTGTCAAAAAACGTCCTTAAATTTTGTCGATTCGGTTTGGGAAATCTTTGCTCCTTTGCTGCATGGGTTGCCAACTGTGATTATTCGCGATCGCTCCGTCAAAGATATTAACCAATTCCTTCAAACCTTATCAAAGCAAAAAGTAACCCGACTGGTGCTGGTTCCTTCTTTGTTGCGCGCTATCTTAGATTCCTTCCCTGATTTAGACAGCCGTTTGCCTCAATTAAAGTATTGGATTTGCAGCGGAGAAACTCTGCCGATCGAACTTTGCCAGCAATTTCGAGAGCAGATGCCCCAGCGGGTATTAATCAATCTTTATGGCTCTTCTGAAGTAGCTGCGGACGTGACGTGGTACGATGCAACTAACTGTGTCGAGAAAGTTCCCATCGGTCGCCCGATCGCCAATACGCAAATTTATCTGCTCGATCGCAATTTGCAACCCGTTCCCATCGGAATTCCCGGCGAGATTTGGGTCGGCGGCGATGGATTGGCCCAGGGCTACTTAAATCGCCCCGACTTAACCTCGGAGAAATTCATTTCTAACCCGTTTGGGCAAGAAAAATTAGATTTTCTCGATAATTCTCATCAAAAAGTTTTGTTCAAAACAGGCGATATCGGTTGTTACCTGCCAGATGGTAATATAGAATTTCTGGGCCGTGGCGATTGCCAAGTAAAAATTCGCGGTTTCCGCATCGAACTAGGAGAAATAGAGGCAGCACTTTCTCAACATTCTTCTGTGTCCACCGCTGCTGTTTTGCTTCAGGAAAATGCACCGGGCAGTCAACGCCTAGTCGCTTACCTAGTTCCTAACTCAGGGTTCAGAAATCAGCACCCAGAACTTATTTCCGAACTGCGTTCATTCTTGAAGCAAAAACTGCCCGATTACATGGTGCCTTCAGCCTTTGTGCTATTAGATGCCCTGCCACTAACGCCCAACGGAAAAATTGACCGCCTCGCCTTATCTCAAAGGTGCGATTATGTTTCTGATGAAACAGCCTTCACTGAGCCACAAACGCCCACAGAGAAAGAAACTGCTGAGATTTGGACTGCTCTTTTAGGGCTAGAAAAAGTAGGAACCAACCAAAACTTTTTTGACCTCGGCGGTCACTCTCTGATGGCAACACAGTTAATATCGCGAGTGCGATCGTGCTTTGGGGTAGAGTTAGCGCTGTGCGATTTTTTTGCCGCTCCCACCATTCAGAATTTAGCTGAACTAATCGAGGAAGAAATTCTGGCAAACGCCGATGCTAATCAGATAGATGAATTGCTCGATCTCTTAGAAAAGAGTGATGGAGAGTCAGCACAAACTGTGATGCTAATTGAGTAAATATCGGGTTGCTAAAAAAGCACAAAAAGTCCTTTTATATCATGTCCGGTCAATTAACCAGGGTTCCTGTAGGGGCGGGTTCGCCCTAATTTCCAACACAAATCGGAGATTCTGGAAACCCGCCCCTCTCTCCTTGGGTATTGCGGTCAATCGCTCGGACATGATATTACCCTTAAGGCTTCGGTGGAAAATAGGATAGACAAAAAGCCCATTTGACAGGATTAATCTAATGAACAAACTAACAGTTAAAACCAAAGATTGTCAAGATGTAATGCAGCCCTTAAAAGCCTGTGTTACCACACTTGAAGAAAAGTTAATGGAGCTATTCAGTGCCTCAGAAAAGTCATTTGTGGCAGAAGAAGCAATGGAGGAGCGAATTTCTGCCCTAGTTCAAGACTTTTTGTACGCAAAAACCGCTAGTACAGATATTGACTTAGAGTTAATTATTCAGCAGTTTAGGGAAAACAAAATTCCCGCCCTTCCTACAGATGTTGGGAATTATATCGATGATTTGACCCAAACCCTCGTTGCTCATTCCATCCACACATCTTCCCCGCGATATATCGGTCACATGACGAGCGCACTTCCCTATTTTGTGCGCCCGATCGCGAAGCTGTTAACCGCGATGAATCAAAATTTAGTCAAGATGGAAACAGCCAAAGTTTTAAGCCCCTGCGAGCGCCAGACTTTGGCAATGATGCACCGATTAATTTACGATTTTTCTGAGGATTTTTATAACCAGCACATTCAAAAAAGTGACAGCACGCTCGGTATCATGACAACGGGTGGCACCCTAGCTAATATCACAGCTTTGTGGTGCGCTCGCAACACTTCTTTAGGGCCAAAAAATAACTTTAGTGGCATTGAAAAAGAAGGGTTGTACGCAGCTTTAGAGTTTTACGGCTACAAGGGAATGGTGATAATCGGCTCCAATTTGATGCACTATTCTTTTGAAAAGGCTGCCGGTTTATTAGGCATTGGCGATCGCAATCTCCTAAAAATCCCCACCGATTCCAATCACCGCATGGATTTGGCAGCGCTGCGGCAAACTGTGGCGGAATGTCGCGATCGCAATCTGCACATTCTGGCAATTATCGGTATTGCAGGCAGCACCGATTCGGGAAGTATCGATCCGCTTCCAGAAATAGCCGCGATCGCCCAAGAAGCAAACGCTCACTTTCACGTCGATGCCGCTTGGGGTGGCCCGGTGCTTTTTTCCGAACGTCACAGGCACAAATTCGCAGGCATTGAACTAGCAGATTCCGTCACCATAGATGGACACAAACAAATGTATTTGCCAATGGGAATCGGTCTGGTTTTATTCCGCAATCCCCAAACCGCCAAAGTTATTGAAAAAAACGCACCCTACACGGTGCGAAAAGACTCCATTGATCTAGGCAAGCGCTCTCTCGAAGGCTCTCGACCAGGTGCGAGTTTGTTCTTGCAAGCCGCCTTGAATATCATCGGCCATCAAGGCTATGAGTTTTTGATAGATGGAGGCATCCATAAAACGCAGCACTTGGCCAATTTAATTCGGGAAAATCCAGCATTTGAATTGCTGCTAGAACCAGAAATTAATATTCTTTTATACCGCTACATTCCAGAAACATTCAGGGAAAAAGCAGCCAAAAAACAACTAGCCGAAGCAGACAACCACTTCATTAATCAATTTAACGAGCGCCTTCAGGAGGCCCAGCGGCGAGCCGGTCACACCTTCGTATCGCGAACAACCTTGCAAAACACCTGTTATGGCAAAACCATTCCCATTGTTGCTTTTCGAGTCGTCCTTGCCAACCCCCTCACCACTGAGGCAGATATCAATTTTGTTTTAAACGACCAGCTAAAAATAGCAGCCAAGCTTTCCTTAACTATCACCAACAGCGACCACTGCGAGGAGTTAATTCAGTTGACAGTTGACAGTTGACAGTTGACAGTTGATACCGACCTCTACCTGGAAGGAAGAGGATTGGAGTAATGAATAGTCTTCTTTTAATTTCTCCCGCTTATGGGTTCCGGCTTTAAACCAATTCTTTCTGGTGAATTATGATGTCTACTAATCGTTCAGAACGACTAAAAAACCTCTCGCCCCAGAAGCGAGCGCTCCTCCTCAAAGCATTGGGCAAAAAGGCAGCACAGGCTGAGCAATCTAAATGTATTCCCAGGCGATCGCAGCAAAATTCGGCTCCCCTTTCTTTTGCCCAGCAACGGCTGTGGTTTCTCGATCGATTGTCTCCCGAAAACCCGGCCTACAACCTTCCTGCTGCTGTGCGTTTGCAAGGGCAATTGAATTTGTCGGCACTGCAACAAACACTCAATGAAATTGTCCGGCGTCACGAAGTTTTACGGACTACTTTTGCAGAAGTGGACGGGGAATCTGTGCAACTGATTTCTCCTTCCTTAAAATTCGCTTTGTCGGTGGTAAACTTGCAACATTTACCAGAAACTGAGCAGCAAGCTGAAATAGAGCAGCGTACTCTTGAAGAAGCCCAACGCCCCTTTGACTTAACGCGATCGCCCTTACTGCGGGCCACTCTGCTGCAACTTAGTCCGGCAGAATATGTGTTGCTGCTGACGATACACCACATTATTTCTGATGGTTGGTCTATGGGAGTATTGGTGCGAGAAGTGGCCGCACTTTATGAAGCTTTTTCCACTGACAAACCCTCTCCGCTGCCTGAACTTGCCGTACAGTATGCCGACTTCGCCAGTTGGCAGCGGCAGCATTTCCAGGGAGATAAATTAGAAAAACAGCTCGCTTATTGGAAACAGCAATTGGGAGGCAATTTAGCTGTGCTGTCAACAGATAAACAGCGTTCTCCAGTGCAAAAATTCCGAGGATCGCAGCAATCTTTTGTTATTTCTGCTTCTTTAGCTGGAAGGCTGAAAACCCTCGCCCAGCAACAAGATGTCACCCTATTTATGATGTTGTTGGCAGCATTTCAATCCTTGCTATCCTGCCAAAGCAAGCAGGATAACCTCGCGATAGGCTCTCCAATCGCCAATCGCAACCTCCTTGAATTAGAGGAACTGATTGGATTTTTTGTCAATACTTTAGTGCTACGAATTGACACCGCAGGTAATCCAACTTTCCGCGAACTACTCGGTCGAACACGCGAGGTAGCGTTAGCAGCTTACGCTCACCCGGATGTTCCTTTTGAAAAGCTTGTGGAGGAATTGCAGCCGGAGCGAAATCTCAGCTATAACCCGCTGTTTCAAGTGTGGTTTGTACTCCAGAATGCACCCATGCCACCCCTGGAGTTAGCTGGTTTGACCTTGAGCATTCTGGAATTCGATGTCGGTATGTCGAGACACGACTTAAGCCTCACTCTCTGGGAGGTTTCAGAAGGAATTAAAGGCTTATTTGAGTACAAAACAGACTTATTTGAGGCGGCGACTGTTGCCCGAATGGTGAGAGGTTTTCAAATCCTCCTCAACCAGGTAGTCATCCAGCCAGATATCAGGATCGACGAGTTGGCAGAAATTCTTGCCGAAGCAGAAAGGCAGCACCAAATCGAGCAGCAAAAACAAATTCATCTTTCGGGAATTCAAAAATTAAAAATGGCTAAACGCAAAGTTATGAAAAGTTTAAAATGATGGCTCATATCACATCTGTTAGCATCGGAATTATTTCTATCTCTCTTCTCGACATCTGCGTGAATCAGCGTCAATCCCTTCTCATCTGCGGTGAAGAAGTTCTCTTTTTTTTACCGCAGATACAGGCAGATCAACACAGATTAACGCAGATGAATTAGATGGATTCCGGTTGCCTCATCTGTGATTGTTGACTGTTAACTGAATTTTACTATGCCGATGCTACCGGAAAAGGGATAAAATCCTCACCAAACCAAAAACTATGACAAATACAGAAACAAAGAATCTCAATTCCCAAAAGTTAGGATTGGTTAGGCGCAAAGCCGTCAGCCTGTCCTCAGAGGAATTAGTCAAAACCGCCTACCTCCAGCCGGAAAACCTTCTACCTCTAGTTGTTGGGCCAACAGTAGAAAAATTAAATCTTGCGGGTTGGGCACAGAACAATCGCTCATCAATTGAAACGCAGTTATTGAAGCATGGAGGAATACTTTTTCGAGGCTTTGAAGTCGGCGGGGTGAATGGTTTCGAGCAGTTTATTCAAACTCTTGCTGGCGAGTTGTTGGAATATTCTTTTCGCTCAACTCCGCGCAGTCAGGTGAGCGGAAATATCTACACTTCTACTGAGTATCCTGCCGAGCAATTCATCCCACTGCACAATGAAATGGCTTATTCTCGAAATTGGCCGCTGAAAATCGCTTTTTTCTGCGTCAAGAAAGCCGAACAGGGAGGAGAAACTCCGATCGCTAACAGCCGCAAAGTGTTTGAAAGCCTGGATTCAAAGATTAGAGAAAAGTTTGCCCAAAAAAAGGTTATGTATGTGCGAAATTACGGCGGTGGCGTAGATTTGTCCTGGCAAAATGTCTTTAATACTGATAGCAAAATTGAGGTAGAAGAGTATTGCAAAAAAGCGGGAATTGAGCTAGAATGGAAAAGTGGCGATCGCTTGAGAACTAGGCAAATATGTCAAGCCGTTGCCCAGCACCCAAAAACGCAGGAAATGGTGTGGTTTAATCAAGCTCACCTCTTCCACATTTCCAATCTCGAACCCGCCGTTCGCAAAGAGCTTTTAACTTCTTTTAAACAGGAAGATTTACCCCGCAATGCTTATTACGGCGATGGTTCGCCCATTGAAGATTTTACATTAGACGAAATTCGTCGCTGCTACCAGCAAGAAACGATTGTTTTCCCTTGGGAAGAAGGAGATGTTTTGCTGTTAGATAATATGCTAGCCGCGCACGGACGCACGCCATTTTCGGGTTCGCGTCGGGTTGTTGTCGGTATGGCAGAAGGGTTTAGCTGTCAAGATATGTAGGCTTATTAAAGGAATTTTAGAAATGCAAAACGAAACAATCGAAGGGTTTAGACTTTCTCCACAACAACGACACCTGTGGAGGTTACAGCAAAATAATCCTAAACAGATCTATCGGGTTCGAGGTGGAATTTTAATTTCAGGAAACCTTAATAAAAAGATTCTGAAAAAGGCGCTGCAAAATGTCGTAAACCGGCACGAAATCCTGCGGACTAGCTTTCACTGCTTGTCTGGGATGACACTACCCCTGCAAGCGATCGCCAGCACTGGTCAAGTTCCTATCTCGGAACACAATCTCAGCGGTTTGTCTCCAGAAGAACAAGAAGCTAAAATCGCAGCGCTTTTTCAGCAACTAAACCTGCTTCCTTTTGATTTTGAGCGCGGCACACTATGGCACATCTCTTTAGTCACTCTGGCGCAAGACAAGCACCTATTGCTTGCGAACTTCTCTGCCTTAATTGCAGATAGCGTCACCCTGAAAAATTTTACCCGCGAACTCAGTCTTTCCTACTCAGCCTGCGCGTGCGGGGAAGAGTTCTCTGATGAGTCAATGCAATATGCCGATATTGCTGAGTGGCAAAATGAGTTACTCGAATCAGAAGAAACGGCGATCGGCCAAGAATACTGGCGAAAGCTGAACATTGAATCTTGGGATTTATTAACGCTTCCTTGGGAAAAGAAGAATGGAGAAGCGGAATTTAAGCCGCTAGTAGAAAGGGTGGAAATTCGGGGTGATTTGTTGAACAGCCTGGAAGCGATCGCCCAAAAACACCAAAGCGATATTTCTGCCTTCCTGCTGACTTGCTGGCAAATTCTCATTTGGCGGCTTACCAGAGAGCAAAACGCGATAATCGGCGTAGCCATTGACGGCAGAAAATATGAAGAATTAGAACACTCTCTGGGGCTGCTGTGCAAATACTTACCCCTACAGTGGCAAGTGCAAGACGAGTTAAATTTCTCACAAGCGAGGCAGCAAGTTGAGCTTAATCTCAACGAGATGTCCAACTGGCAAGAATATTTTAGCTGGGAAGAAATCCTAGGAAACGAAAAAAGCAGCAGTTTTTGGCCCGTCTGCTTTGAGTTCCAAGCAGAGCCTAAGAACTATGGTAATTCAGACGTTTCATTGTCCATTGTTCGGCAAGATGCGTGCCTAGAACCATTCAAAATCAAGCTCTCCTGCCTCCGCCTGTGCAATTCCCTAAGCGCTGAATTTCACTATGATTCCGCTTTATTTGCTGCGGCAGATATAAAGCGCTTGTCAGAACACTTTCAGGCGCTCTTAGAAAGCATAGTCAAAAATCCAGAAGTCGCTATCAGTCAGGTAGACATACTGAGCGATCGCGATCGGCTGCAACTTCTCATTGACTTTAACAAAACTCAAAAAGATTACCCGACAAATAAATGCGTTCATCAGCTTTTTGAAGAACAAGCAGAACGCAATCCAGACAGCATTGCCGTCGTCTTTGAAAGTGAACAAATCACCTACCGAGAACTCAACGATCGCGCCAATCAACTCGCCCATCACCTGCAAAACTTGGGAGTTGAACCAGATGTCGTTGTTGGCATTTGCGTCGATCGCTCCTTAGAAACAATCGTAGGAATGCTGGGCGTACTCAAAGCCGGTGGCGCCTATTTACCCATCGATCCAACGACACCAATAGAGCGCAAAGCGCTAATGCTAGAAGACTCTCAGGTGAAGGTTTTGCTCGTACAAAAGCGGCTCATCGAAAGCTTGCCGAAAACTCAGGCAAATATTGTTTACATTGATACAGACATTCCCACTGTTTCTGCGTCTTACACGCCTCGCGCCTCTTCTGACAATTTAGCTTACGTCATCTATACTTCCGGTTCCACTGGCACGCCCAAGGGAGTCGCGATCGAACACCAGCAACTGCTCAATTACCTGTACGCTATTCAGGAAAGGTTAAACCTGCCATCAGGTGCCAATTTTGCCACCGTTTCCACCTTCGCCGCCGACTTAGGAAACACAGCAATTTTCCCCGCCCTTTGTTTCGGCGGTTGCCTGCATATAGTATCCCAAGAACGCGCAACCGATCCAGAAGCGCTGAGTGAATATTTCGGCCGCAATCCCATCGACTGCCTCAAAATAGTTCCCTCTCACCTAGCCGCCCTTTTAAATTCCTCTCAACCCAAGTCAATTTTGCCTGGTAAACGGCTTATTTTAGGAGGTGAATCTGCCAACTGGAGCTTAATTAAAACACTTCGCAATCTTGCTCCCAGTTGCTCAGTATTCAATCACTACGGCCCAACTGAAACAACTGTAGGTGTCCTGACTTATCAAGTGGAATTTGATAAAACTGGGTGCGATTTTGACACTGTTCCACTCGGTCATCCGATCGCCAATACTCAGATTTATATCTTGGATTCTTACTTGCAGCCGGTGCCGATAGGCGTACCGGGTGAACTGTACATCGGCGGTGATAATTTGGCGCGCGGATATCTTAACCGCCCTGAATTAACCGCAGAAAAATTTATTCCCAATCCCTTTGACACGCAAGCAAAGACGCGACTGTACAAAACCGGCGACTTGGCTCGCTATTTGCCAGACGGAAACATCGAATTTATCGGGCGAATTGACGACCAAGTAAAAATTCGCGGTTTCCGCATTGAATTGGGAGAAATTGAGGCGGTGCTGGGGCAACATCCAGATATCGCGCAGGCTGTAGTTGTGGCGCCAGAAGACGAGATGGCCCAAAAGCGCCTCGTGGCTTATTTGATTTCCGAGCAGAAACAACCACCTACCCACAAGGAAATTCGCAATTTCTTAACCTCAAAATTGCCGGAGTACATGGTGCCTTCTGCTTTTGTGATACTCAAAAGTTTTCCTTTAACTTCTAACGGAAAAGTAGACCGACGAGCGCTGCCCGCACCTGACGAAATGCGACCGGATTTGACAGCAAACTTTGTCGCGCCTCGCACAAATATCGAGGAAGTTTTAGCCGCTATCTGGGCTGAAGTTCTCAAAATTGAAAAAGTCGGCATTTACGACAACTTTTTTGAATTAGGAGGGCATTCCTTATTAGCAACTCAAGTAATTTCCAGAGTGCGCCAAGCATTTCAGGTCGAATTGCCTTTGCACCGTTTATTTGAGTCTGCCACAGTCGCCGATTTTGCAGTAGCGATCGCGCAAAAGCAAGCCGAACAAACAGACAGTGAAATGCTCGCTCAAGTTTTAGCAGACCTCGATCAACTGTCAGAAACCGAAATACAGGAAATTCTCGCCCAACAAGGAGTCAATCGATTTTAGATTTTAGATTTTAGATTTTAGATTGACCCCACGGATAAATGCGGGGGCTTGAGGATTTGAGATTTGAGATTTGGGATTGATTCCACGCATAAATCCGGGGCATTGTACCACCTTTGAAATTCGCTTGTCAGAAAATGAGTGATTTAATCGAACGCATCGCGGCTCTTTCTCCCCAAAAGCGCGAGTTGCTGTTGCAGCGACTCAACCAGAAAAAAGAAAGCGTTTCGCTAGAAAAAATTCTGCCTCAAAGTCGAGAGTCTAACACTTTTCCTCTGTCGTTTGCTCAACAGCGATTGTGGTTTTTTGAGCAACTAAATCCCGGCAACTTTACCTATCACATCCCCGCCGCCGTGCGTTTGACGGGAACACTTGACGCGAGAGCCCTCGATCGCAGTCTCAACGAACTTGTCAAGCGTCATGAAGTTTTGCGAACGGCTTTTAAGACAATAAACGGCCAACCCGTTCAGGCGATCGCTTCCAATCTGGAATTGAAAATTGTAGAAATAGATTTGCGATCGCTTCCTGAAACTGAACGATCGCGCGAAGTAGAACGGTTAATCTTCGCAGAAGCAAAGCTTGCTTTCGATCTCTCACAAGCACCCTTATTGCGTGCCAAATTGCTGCAATTGAGCGATTCAAACTGGGTGCTGCTATTGAGTACGCACCACATCATTTCCGATGCCTGGTCAATGGGAATATTTATTCACGAACTCGCCACCTTTTATCAAGCCTTTTCCACTGGCAAACCTTCTCCCCTTCCCGAACTGTCGGTACAGTACGCAGACTTTGCAAGTTGGCAGCGCCAGTGGTTGCAGGGAGAAGTTTTAGAGACGCAGCTTGCTTACTGGAAAAAACAGCTAGGAGGCAATCTCCCGGTACTAAATTTGCCAACCGATCGCCCGCGATCGGCAGTACAAACCTTCCGAGGTGCGGTGCATAAATTCACCATTCCCAAGGCAATAGCAGAGGAAATCGCCCTATTAAGCCAGCGGGAAAAAGCTACTTTATTTATGACCCTACTGGCAGCGTTTAAAACGTTGCTCTATCGCTACACCGGGCAAGAAGATATTTTAGTCGGCTCCCCCATTGCTAACCGCAACCGACGCGAAATCGAGGAATTAATTGGCTTATTTGCTAACACCTTACTTTTCCGCACCAATCTATCGAGCAACCCGACTTTTAAAGAGTTACTGAGTCGCGTGCGAGAAGTAGCTCTCGGCGCGTATAACCACCAGGATCTGCCCTTCGAGAAACTGGTAGAAATCATCCATCACGAACGAGATTTAAGTCATAATCCGCTATTTCAGGTATTGTTTTCTCTGCGAAATGTTCGGACGCCGCAGATAAAATTGCCAGGAGTGACGTTGAGCAGTTTGGAAATAGAACGAAAAACGGCGAGATTTGATTTAGCGCTTGACCTGGAGGAAGGATTAGAGGGTATTAATGCAACGCTTGAGTATAGCGAAGATTTGTTTGACGCTAGCACTGCACGGCGGATAGCCGGACATTTTATAACCTTACTAGAAAGTATAGCTGCTAATCCCGAACAGCGCATTTCAAGTTTGCCAATGTTGACGAAACCTGAACAGCAGCAACTGCTGTTTGAGTGGAACAATACTCAATCGGAAACTCCGACAAATCAGTGCGTACACGAATTATTTGAAGCGCAGGCAGAGCGGACGCCGGATGCGATCGCTGTCGTCTTTCAAAATGAATATCTGACTTACCGGGAACTGAACAAAAAAGCAAATAACCTCGCAAGTTACTTGCAAAAAATCGGTGTCAACCCAGAAGTTTTGGTGGGAATTTATGTCGATCGCTCCTTAGACATGGTGGTAGGGCTTCTCGGCATTCTCAAAGCCGGTGGCGCTTATGTTCCCCTCGATCCAGCGTATCCACCAGAGCGCCTGGGATTCATGCTGGAAGACGCGAAAATTTCCGTGTTACTCACTCAGAAAAAGCTATTAGAAACCCTGCCAAAAAATAGCGCCTCCCTCGTGTTTCTGGATGGAGATGAGGAAGGCATATCGAGCTGCGACGAGCCAGTCGTGGGTTTACAAAATTCCTCCCATTTAGCCTATGTCATCTATACTTCAGGCTCAACAGGTAAACCCAAGGGAGTGCAAATTTCCCACGCATCTGCCGTTAACTTCTTGAGTTCTATGCGCCAACAACTCGCGATCGCAGACCGAGATATTTGGCTAGCAGTAACATCCTTATCTTTTGACATTGCAGCGCTGGAACTGTTCCTGCCTATTACAACAGGTTCTCGCGTTGTTGTAGCCAGCCGAGAAGTGGCATCTAACGGCGAAAAGCTTTTAGAAACATTAACAAATTCTGGCGCAAGCATTATGCAAGCTACTCCAGCCAGTTGGAAAATGCTTTTAGCAGCAGGATGGCAGGAAAACAATCAATTAAAAATACTGTGCGGGGGAGAAGCTTTACCCCGACACCTCGCCAATCAGTTGCTTTTGCGCGGCGCTTCTGTGTGGAATTTATACGGCCCTACAGAAACCACGATCTGGTCAACTCTCTATCAGGTCGATCGCAAAGATGAATCAGTTTCCATCGGTCGCCCGATCGCTAACACTCAAATTTTCATATTAGACCGCTATTTAATGCCGGTTCCCGTTGGCGTATTTGGCGAACTGCACATCGGCGGTGCAGGCTTATCTAGAGGCTACCTAAACCGACCGGAACTGACGGCAGAAAAGTTTATTCCTAACCCTTTTGTAGAAGACCAAAGTCATGCTTCATTCATTCTTAATTCTTCATCGTTTATTCTTTCAGAACGCCTCTATAAAACCGGAGACTTGGCTCGCTATCTCCCAGATGGAAACATTGAATTTATGGGGCGCAGCGACCACCAAGTGAAAGTTCGCGGATTTCGCATCGAATTAGGCGAAATTGAAGCGGTACTCAGCCAATACCCAGCCGTGCGAGAAGCGATCGCACTCGTTCGAGAGGACAATCCGGGCGACAAGCGTTTAGTAGCTTATATCGTTCCTAACTCAGAACTCAAAACTCAAGACTCAGAACTTATTAATGATTTGCGCTGTTACCTGAAACAAAAACTGCCGCAGTACATGATGCCGTCAGCGTTTGTGCTGCTGGAAGCAATGCCTTTAACGCCTAACGGAAAGATCGATCGGCGATCGCTAAGAGCACCTGACACAAACACAGCCGAATTCGAGAGCAATTTTACCGAGCCTCGAACTCCCGACGAGCAATTAATTGCAGAAATTTGGGCGGAAGTTCTCGGTTTAGAGCGAGTGGGAATTCACGATAACTTCTTTGAATTGGGAGGTCATTCATTGCTGGCTACTCAGGCGATTTCTCGCCTGCGAGAAGCTTTTCAAGTTGAACTGCCCTTGCGCTCTCTTTTTGAATCCCCTACCGTCGCCACTGTTACCGAAAGCCTCTTGCAATATCGCGCCTCGCAAAAACTGAAAGCACCCCCCATCAAGCGTGCCTCAAGGCAGGGAGAATTGCCCCTTTCTTTTGCACAACAACGACTGTGGTTTCTCGACCAATTGCAGCCGGGGAATCCTGCCTATAATATCCCAGCAGCCGTGCGCTTGAAGGGGGCGCTCAATGTAGCCGTTCTAGAGCAAACTTTTCAGGAGATTATCAAGCGACACGAAGCATTGCGGACAACTTTTAATTCGGTGGAAGGACGACCCGCTCAGGTTATTATTTCATCTTTTAAATTCACATTGCCGATCGTAAACTTAAGAGAGTTATCGCAAGCTGAACGAGAAGCCGAGGCAATGCGACTCGCCGCTGAAGAAGCGCGACAGCCTTTTGACCTCACAAAATGGCCGTTACTGCGCGTCACATTGTTACATCTTGACGAGACAGAATACCTGCTATTACTGACAGTACACCACATCGTAGCTGATGGCTGGTCGATGGGGGTACTTGTGCGGGAAGTGGCGGCGCTTTATGAAGCTTTTTGCAGTGGCAAACCTTCTCCCCTACCCGAACTTTCTGTACAGTACGCAGACTATGCTGTTTGGCAAATAAACTGGCTGCAAGGCGAAGTTCTGGAAGCAAAACTCGCTGACTGGAAGCAGCAATTAGGTCAAATTTTGCCCCCGCTGCAATTGCCAGCAAAACAACCGCGTTCTGCTGTTTCTAGCGATCGAGCTGAGATTCAAAACTTCCAGCTTGATTGCCAACTTTCAGAAGCCCTAAACGCACTTAGTCGGCAACAAAATGTCACCTTGTTTATGACCTTGTTGGCAGCACTTCAAACGCTGCTTTATCGCTACACAAATCAAGAAGATATTGTCGTCGGTACTGACCTGGCAAACCGCACACAAGTTGAGACAGAAGCTTTAATTGGTTTCTTTGTCAATATCCTCGTCTTGCGAACCGATATGCGCGGCAATCCTACATTTCGCCAATTGCTCGATCGCGTGCGCGAGGTGACATTAAAAGCTTACACTCACCAAGATTTGCCCTTCTACAAACTGGTAGAAGAACTGCGGCCCGATCGCACCCTGAGTCAAACACCGCTCTTTCAAGTTTTATTCGTCATGCAAAATGCGCCTATGCCGACTTTAGAAATGGCGGGTTTAACTTTAATCCCGCTTGCAAGTGATAGCGGTACGGCTAAATTTGATTTGGCGCTATTTGTCTCGGAAACAGAGAGAGGAATTGTCGGCAGTTGGAAGTATAATTCCGACCTATTTGACAAAGAGACGATCGCTCAAATGTCAAATCGCTTTGAAACCCTCCTCGGCAGCATTGTAGCGCAGCCTGATAGTCGTTTGAACACTTTAGAAATTCTCACAGAAGCCCAGAAACAGAAACAAGCCATGCAAGAATTAAAGCGTGAAAAAAGCAATTTTAGTAAGTTCAAAAGCGTCAAGCCGAAGCCAGTGGCTTTGCCGCAAGGCGAATTGATAAAAACCCAGTACCTGCACCCCGACGAACCCTTTCCTTTAGTGGCAAAACCCGCAGTAGCCGATGTCGATCTCGCAGACTGGGCGAAAAATAACCGCGAATTTATAGAGGCAAAATTGCTACAGCATGGAGGGATTCTTTTTCGAGGGTTCATCGGCCCTGTGGTTTCCGCATTCGAGCAGTTTGCTCTCTCAATGTGTTCGGAATTATTTGGCGAGTACGGGGATTTGCCACGCGAAGGAGTTAGCGGAAAAGTTTACGGTTCAACTCCTTACCCAGCAGATAAAGCTATCTTATTTCACAGCGAGAGTTCGCACCTGCACCGCTGGCCGATGAAAATCTGGTTTTTCTGCGTTCAGCCAGCGCAACAAGGCGGAGAAACGCCGATTGTTGACTGCCGTAAAATTTACCAGTTGCTAGACCCGAAACTCAGAGAAAAATTTGCCCAAAAGCAAATTATGTACGTTCGTAACTACACAGACGGACTGGATGTAAGCTGGAAAGATTTTTTCCAAACAGAAGACAAATCCGTGGTTGAGGAATACTGCAGACAAGCTGGGATGGAATTTGAGTGGAAAGCAGGAAATAATTTGAGAACTAGCAAAATTCGCCCCGCAATTGCCAAGCACCCAAAAACCAAAGAAATGGTATTTTTCAATCAACTTCCCTTGCACCACATTTCCTGCTTAGATGCGGCAACCCGCGCTTCCTTGCTCTCTGTTTTTGGAGAAGAGAACCTCCCCCGCAATGTCTATTACGGTGACGGCACTCCTATTGAAGACTCAGTAATGGAAGAAATTCAGGCAGTGTACGCGCAAGCTGCTGTTAGTTTTCCCTGGCAAGCAGGAGACATCTTAATGCTAGATAATATGCTGGCCGCTCACAGTCGCAATCCATTTATCGGTTCGCGAAAAATTGTTGTAGCGATGGGCGAAATGATTCCTGAATCAGGAATTTAATTCCCTCTCATATCATGTCCGGTCGATTAGCCTGATTCCTGTAGGGGCGGGTTCACCAACAATATCTGCCAATAATTGACAATCTCAAAAACCCGCCCGGCCGGGATATTATGGTCAATCGATCAGACATGATATCATCTCTTCCCGGCAAAGGTAACGACAATAAAGTAGTGCTTTGATAAAGAGGAACAATGCAAACAATTAATGGATTTCGGCTTTCACCCCAGCAAAAATATCTGTGGCTTTTGCAGCAAGACAGCGCTGCTTATCGCATTCAATCCGCTATTTTGATGGAGGGAATTCTTCAAACCGATCGCCTAAAGAAAGCTTTAGAAAAAGTTAGCGATCGCCACGAAATTATCCGCACAAGCTTTCAGCGAAAGGTCGGGCTAAAAATTCCTATACAAGTTATCTCCGAACATAGCTCTGTTTCGTGGAACTGGGTTAACTTGAGTGAAGTAAATCCCCAGGAGCAAGAAGCCAAAATTGAAGAGATTTTTCAGCAAGAAAAGAGCGCTTTCTTCAACTTCGATCGCAATCCGGCTTGGCACTTGTCTTTAATTACACTTTCATCACAGAGGCATATTTTACTGGTTAGTTTGCCCGCACTGTGCGCCGATAGTCGCACAGTAAAAAATCTGGTTCAAGAAATCAGCCAGTGCTATGCCGCCTGCCTTAACGGCGAAGAAATTACCGATGAAATTGTGCAATACATTCAATTTTCCGAATGGCAAAATGAATTGCTCGAAGATGAGGAAGCGGCGGAGGGCAAAGAATACTGGACTGGGCATAATTTTTCAGCGCTAGCGAGTTTAAGGTTGCCGTTTGAAAATAGATTAATTAACGCGCCAGCTCAATTTACTCCCCAAGCTTTTGAGGTCAAATTAGAGTTAGCTTTGCTGGTTCAAGTGGAAGCGATCGCCCGCCAGTACAACGCCTCACTTTCTACATTCTTGCTCGCTTGCTGGAAAATTTTACTCTGGCGGCTGATTGGCCAATCAGAGAGCGCTGTTGGCGTGGCATTCGACGGTCGAAAATACGAAGAACTAGAGCCAGCGCTGGGGCTGTTTGCCAAATTTTTACCGCTGCGGAGCCAACTAACAGAAAACTTTTCCTTCGCGGAAACCTTGCAGCAAATTCAGCAGGAAGAACGCGAAGCATACAAGTATCAAGAATACTTCTCCCACGAATATCTAGGTAACTCTTCCGGCTTTCCATTTGGTTTCGAGTTTGAGGAACAACTCGAAAAGCATTCGGCTAGTGGCGTATTTTTTTCGATTTACAAGCAGTATGCGTGCTGCGATCGCTTCAAAGTTAAACTCTCTTGCCACCGCCAAAAAGACTCGCTCGCCGCTGAGTTTCACTACGATCCTATCTTCCTTGCAGACAAAAGTATCCGGTGCTTGGCAGAGCAATTTTACGCCTTAGTGCAAAGTGTAGCCAGCAACCCACAAACCGCAATCGGCAAGCTCGAAATGCTGAGCGATCGCGCCCGAAATGAATTATTAGTAGAATTCAACAGCACAAAAGCAGATTACCCGCTCGATAAGTGCGTGCATCAGCTATTTGAAGAACAAGCAGAGCGATCGCCCAACAGTATAGCTGCTGTTTGTGAAAATCAGCAAATTACCTACAGCGAACTCAACGCCCGCGCTAACAAAATCGCCCATTACCTGCAACAATTAGGTGTCAAGCCAGAGGTGATTGTTGGCCTTTGCGTCGATCGCTCTTTAGAGGCGATCGCTGGAATTCTAGGCATCCTCAAAGCAGGTGGCGCGTACCTACCGCTCGATTCAGCCATGCCCAAAGAGCGTCTAGCATTGATGTTGCAAAATGCTCAGACTCCAGTGCTGTTAACGCAACAGCATCTCATCAAAAATTTACCTGAAACTCAGGCACATATCGTCTGCTTAGATACAGACATTCCCTCTTTTTCTCCTACTACTTTCGTCTCTGCTTCTCCTGAAAATTTAGCTTACATTATCTATACCTCCGGTTCCACCGGCACCCCCAAAGGAGTCGCCATTGAACACCGACAACTGCTCAATTACCTGCACGGAATTCAGGAAAAATTAAACCTGCCATCAGGTGCAAATTATGCCACCGTTTCTACCTTCGCAGCCGACTTGGGAAACACCGTTATTTTTCCGGCTTTGTGTTCGGGTGGATGCCTGCACATCATCTCTCAAGAACGCGCCACAGATCCTCAAGCAATTGCGGCTTATTTTCAGCAACATTCTATCGATTGTCTGAAAATTGTTCCCTCTCACTTAAAAGCTTTGTTGAGCGCTTCTAACGCCTCGCAAATCTTACCGAAAAAGCGATTAATTCTCGGCGGTGAGCCTTTGATGTGGAATTTAATTGAAACAATTCAGAAATACAATCCCGACTGCTCGATATTCAACCATTACGGGCCGACAGAAACAACTGTAGGCGTGCTGACTTATCAGGTACGAATGCAGGGCGATCGCATTTCCCAGACAGTTCCTTTAGGTCGCCCGCTACCCAACACGCAGATTTATTTGCTCGATTCGCACTTGCAGCCGGTTCCTGTAGGGGTAGCGGGTGAATTATATATTGCGGGTGCGGGATTGGCTCGTGGCTATCTAAACCAACCAGAACTCACCGCAGAAAAATTTATTTGCAATTCATTCACTCAGGAACCGGAAACTCGACTTTACAAAACTGGCGACTTAGCTCGCTATTTGCCAGACGGAAATATAGAATTTATCGGGCGAATTGACGACCAAGTAAAGCTGCGAGGTTTCCGCATTGAATTAGGGGAAGTTGAGGCGGGGCTGTCTCATCATCCCTCTGTACGCGAGGCAGCCGTTTTACTTCAGGAAAATGAACCGGGAAATCAGCGTTTAGTCGCCTATATCGTTTCTCACTCAAAACTCAGCGTTCAGGACTCACAACTGATTGAGAGCCTGCGTTCATTCCTCAAAGAAAAGCTACCCGAATACATGATACCTTCTGCTTTTGTGGTTCTGAAAGCGCTGCCACTGACTCCCAATGGCAAAATAGATCGTCAAGCGCTTCCTGCACCGTCCATAGCAGCCAATTTTACAGATACGTTTGTAGGCCCTCGCACTCCCGGTGAGGAGATTCTTGCCGGAATTTGGAGCCAGCTTCTCAACCTTAAAAAGGTAGGAATTCACGACAATTTCTTTGACTTGGGGGGACACTCATTACTGATTACTCAGTTGTTAGCTAAAGTGCGAGAATCTTTTCAGGTGGAATTGCCTTTGCGCGTTTTGTTTGAAGCTCCTACGGTAGCTGGTTTAGCTGAAAAAATCGAAATGCAGCAAGGGGGCAACACAGCGGGCGATCGCACTGCAAGTTTCGATATTAACGCTGAAGTTGTTTTAGACCCGGCAATTCGCCCTGCAACTCCATGGAGGGAGCCAAAAACTGAACCAGCTTGCATTCTGTTAACAGGGGCGACGGGCTTTTTGGGAGCCTTTTTACTCCGCGACCTCTTGCAACAAACTCAAGCAGAAATTTATTGCCTAGTCCGTTCTGCCGATGCAGAATCAGCTAAAAAGCGGATTCAAAGCAGCCTCGAATCCTATTTAATTTGGGATGAAAGCAGCAGCGATCGCATTATCCCAATTGCTGGAGATTTGTCTCAACCACTTTTGGGGCTTTCCGAGGAGCAGTTCGGAGTTTTAGCCAGTAAAATTGATGTCATTTACCACAATGGCGCGTTTGTCAAGTTTACTTATCCCTACTCGGTTCTCAAACCGGCTAACGTTTTGGGGACGCAGGAAGTTCTGAGATTGGCGAGTCAAAGTAAGCTAAAACCAGTCCATTTAATTTCTACTATTTCCGTTTTTTCGGCAATGGGAGAATCTGGGATTAAGCACGTGCGAGAGGAGGACGAACTCACTCCGGGAGAGGGTCTCAAAGGCGCTTATACTCAGACTAAATGGGTGGCAGAAAAGTTAGTAGAGGTCGCGCGCGATCGTGGAATTCCTGTTAGCATTTACAGGCCCGGTCGCATTTCTGGGGACAGCAAAACAGGGGCTTGCAATCCCAGCGATTTACTATACAGGTTAATCGCTGGTTGCGTGCAACTTGGATGTGCACCCGATGACGATAAGCTGATGAATGTAGCGCCTGTTGACTATGTGAGCGGAGCGATCGTTCATCTTTCGAGCCAAAAAGAATTGCTCGGAAAGACGTTTCATTTAGTCAACCCTCAGTCCTTTCAAATGAGTGAATTGCTGGGCTGGATTTGCTCAATGGGTTATCCAATCAAACGAGTTTCTTCTGAGACTTGGCAAGCAGAAATAATCAATCGCGCTGGAAATTCTCCCGATCATGCTTTGTACCCGCTTGTCGGTCTTTTTTCCGAAAAAGTTTCTGATGCAGACATGGCTAAATCTGCGACGCTGCAATTTGATTGCCAGAATGCGTTGAAGGGACTTTCTGGAACGGACATTATCTGCCCGCAAGCGGATGCGAGTTTGTTTCGGACTTATTTTTCCTATCTTGTCGATTCTGGCTTGATAGGTAGCCGCAATTAAAACCTGTAAGGGCGCAAAGCATTGCGCCCCTACCTAGCTCAATCTCTGGAGAATTCAAAATGAACGAACAATTGCAGCAAAGACACATGAAATCGCTGATAGAGCGCTACACCGATCGCACAAAGACCTCTAAGAATTTCGCGCAAAAATACCGTCCGGTTCTCGCTGACAATCGGGCTTCTGATGGGTTTCGCTTTCCCGTCAAGGAAATGTTTTATCCCCTTGTCGCCTCGCGATCGCTTGGCTCTAAAATGTGGGATGTTGATGGCAACGAATACATCGATATCACAATGGGATTTGGCATCAATCTTTTCGGTCATAATCCGCCCTTTATTAAAGAAGCCCTATTAGAGCAACTCGATCGCGGTGTACAAATTGGTGCTCAAGCAGACCTTGCCGGAGAAGTTGCGGAATTAATCTGCGAATTAACGGGAATGGAGCGCGTCGCTTTTTCTAATACCGGCACCGAAGCAGTGATGGCAGCTTTACGATTAGCTAGAGCGGCAACTAAACGCAATAAAATTGCTTTGTTTTCTGGTTCTTATCACGGTCATTTTGACGGAACTCTCGCAGTTGTAAAAAAAATAAATGGCGATTTACGCACCATTCCAAAAGCGCCAGGAATTCCCGCTAATTTTGTTGAAGATATTTTAGTTTTGGATTACGGAAGCCCTGATTCCCTGGAAATTATCAAAGCTCACCAGCACGAATTAGCGGCGGTTCTCGTGGAGCCGGTGCAAAGCCGCCGTCTCGATTTGCAACCTAAAGAATTTCTCCAGCAACTCAGGCAATTAACAAAAGAATCAGAAATTGCGCTGATTTTTGATGAAATGGTTACTGGTTTCCGAATTCATCAAGGTGGCGCGCAGGCGTGGTTTGGCATTGAGGCAGATATTGCAACTTACGGTAAAATTGTCGGAGGCGGTATGCCCATTGGAGTTATCGCTGGAAAAGCTGCTTATATGGATAAAATTGACGGCGGTTTGTGGAACTACGGCGATGATTCCTACCCCCAGGTAAAAACAACAATTTTTGCCGGCACTTTTTGCAAGCACCCACTTGCTCTGGCCGCTGCGCGTTCCGTACTGCGCTATCTTAAAAGTCAAGGCCCCGCCCTTCAGCAGCAGTTGAATCAGCGAACTTCGCAGCTAGTTGAAACCCTGAATGCTTATTTCAAAGAAAATGAAGTCTCTGTCTGGCTTGTAAATTTCGGATCGCAATTTCGCGCTGCTGCATCCGTTGAGATAGATCCGCTACTTTTTCACTTACTCGAAAAGCGTATTTTCATATCGGAAGGTCGTAGCTGCTTTCTCTCTACCGCCCACACTCATGAAGACACAGAGTGCATTATTCAGGCGGTTAAAGAGAGCATTCAAGAAATGCGCGAAGGAGGTTTTTTCCCGACTCAACAATAAACTTGGTTTGTGATCTCGCGCATTTTTAACGGAATCAGATTTAACTCACCTCCGAACCTCAATTTTCAGGAATGGAGAACAGGGTGCTCATTAGGGACAGAAATTATTGAATATTTCTACTTACCATTGTCTCTGATGATTCACTTTTATCTACTCAATCCATGTACGCAGCCCGTTGGGGGTTGCGGAATGTGGATTTAAATGTCTGTGCCTTGCAACTGCGCTTTCCTCGCTCAAAGATTTATGCAATAAGTCTAAGGACTAATGGCTACTGATTACTGACTAAATCAATCATTAATAAATTCACCTTCACAGATAATCGAGTCTCTGTTCTCCAAATCTTCTTGATTCCAGACCGCGTTTAATGCTGCAGAACTTAAGGAAGTTGACATCGTATTTAATGTTGTGTTGTAGTATTCCGCAGCATTATTAAGTTCCACCTGCGGCGCTTCCTTGAAGTATGAATTAATATCAGGCGTGCACCGCTGGGCTTGGTAGTATACATAAGCTTCAGCATTAATGCACATTACGTGGTAAAAATCCTTATTTGCTGCCGCAACATCTCCAAGTTTATACAGCGCTAAACCCCGGTTGAGATAAGCTTTAACATAGTTCGGATCGAGTCTTACTGCTTGGTCAAAGTCTTCAATTGCAAGCTGCATTTGTTTTAATTTATAGCGAACGCAACCTCTGTTATAATAGGCATAAACATTTTGTGGATCGATGGCGAGTGCAATGTTGTAATCGGCCATCGCCTGCGTATTGTCTCCTAGTTGGTGGTAACAGAGACCTCGATTTATGTAAGCTTTGATATATTTAGGATTCAACCGCAGCGTTTCGTTAAAGTTTTCCGTTGCTGCCTCTTTTTCTCCCAAAAGGTAGTAAGCGCGCCCCCGGTTGTAATAGGTTTTATAATTGTTGGAATTGATAGAGAGAGCTCGATTGTAGTCTTCTATTGCTTCTTCGTAGTTTCCTAAATTAGCAAGTACCAGTCCCCGGTTGTTGTAGATAGCGTGGCTGTTAGGCTTATTTGCTAAAGCACAGTTTAAATCTTCAATGGCTTTGTCGTGTTCTCCGAGATGACGCCAAGCATTGCCTCGATTCAGGTAAGCCTCGAAGAAATTAGGATTGATATCTAGGGCTTGGCTGAGGTCTGCGATCGCTTTTTGGTAGTCTTTCATGTAATAATACACCAAGCCGCGATTGTTATAGGCTTTGGCATCGGCGGGATTGAGTTGCAGTATGCGATCGAAATCGTCGATCGCCGCTTCATAGTTTCCTTTCTTGGCGCTGTGCAAACCGCGCTTGTAAAATTGTTTGAGGTTCATAGGTCAACTTTCAGGAGTGCTTGATTCTGGGGGTTGATTCCTGTGCTGTCAGTTTTGAGTTCGACAGCCGTTAATCTGTTGAAAGAGCATCCACCTGCGGTCAGAGTAACTCTTGAATGATTCCGGGCAATCTACCGTAAACAGGATTTTTGGTTTATTTTAACAGTAGTTAAATCATGTGGAAAGGCTTTGCACGTCGGCTGGATTTACTTATTAGTCAGTTCGATTGTTTACCCGATCGACTTGCTCTCAAAAGTCTAGTTTTACTTGGTGCTCGGTGTCTCTTGATGCAGCGACGATCGGCTCGATCGGCAAATTAAGTTTGAGATCGCTACTCAGTATAAATTGTTGCCAGCAGTCCTACCGAGTAAACTCTCTATTTTTTTGACAAATTTCGTCTCAGTATTTGCGGCAGTACGTCTCTACAAACTTTTGTTGCCTAATTACCAATTACCGATTGATTTCCTCTTCCACATAAACTCTCAATTTCTCTAAATCTGGAAGTTCGATCAATTCTTGTTCCTTTTCCTTAACCGACATGGGCATCATCACAGGTTTACGCTGCTCGATCCAGCAACTCGCCAGCGGTAAAGTTTGTTCCAAATCTTCCAAAGGCCTCGGAATTACCATCACCGCGTTCAACTCGCCAATTCGCTCAGCTTCGTACATCCCTGCCTCTACGGCTACTGCTACATCTGCAACTGCACCGCGAATAATTGCCGTGCACAAACCGGCGCCAATTTTCTCGTAAGCTGCCAAGTGTACGTCTGCAGATTTGAGCATAGCATCGCAAGCACCGACCATTGCCGGAAATCCCCGGGTTTCGAGTAAACCGATCGCCTGATTGCTAAGGCGAGAATAATTGCCGCTTTCGGAAAGTTCAGTCAGCCGAAAGCCGATCGGCAAAACCACTTCCAAATTAGCCAAAGGTCTAGGAATCACCAACTTAGAAACAAACTGCCCGAACTGTTCGGCAGTTTGAGCTCCAGCTTCCACAGCCAAACGCACATCCGAAATTCTGCCCCGGACGATCGCGGTACAGTGACCGGAACCAATTTTTTCGTATCCTACTAAAATCACTCCTGCCGACTTGAGCATCATGTCAGCAGTCCCGACAATTGCCGGAAAACTCTTGGTGGATACCAAACCCAAAGCAGTGTCTTTGAAGTATTCCTGGCGCTGCGATCGCTCTTCGTGACTGTTACGATCTGTTTGTCCGTCCATCTTCTATTACCCTTAGAAACTTCCCAAAATAAAAATTTGTTGATAGTTTATAGTTTCTCAGATGAGAAGACAGACTGCACGAGCTACAAGACACTGATTGCTGCGGCAAGGCCTTACCAATTGCTGAGCTACCAATAATATGAGATTACCTATTTATATTTGATCTTCCTGCCTTCAGCATAGCTGTCTTTTGCCGAAATGACGGCTACCCGGAACCGCCCGATAGAGTTTGACCGTTTTCCTCCGATCGATTAAAAGCTTGTCGGTGCGGAAACAGTGTCCCCAACAGCCGATTGATGTGAGCTTGGCCGTACAGAATAGTTGGCGTTTCCCCTGGTTGGGGCGGCTCTGCGGCGGTGGATTCCGGCGGGTCTGGGGCCGTCTCCGGCGCAGTTTGAGGCGGTGTTTGGGCGGGTTGTGGCGGCTCGATCGGCTCGATCGGTTGATCGACTGGTGGCGTAGTGGCTTCGGGGGTTTCTGGTGATGTTGGCGCTGCTGTTGGCGCTGCTGCGGTTGCTTCTGGGGTGACTTGGCGGCTGGTATCTCCCATTAGAGAACCTGCTGGCATAATTTGCATTTGGTCGATACAAGGATTGATTAGGGTGGTCGCTGCGCCAATACAGGCATTTTCCCCGATCGTTCCCGCACCTACCACCAGCACCCCTGCACCCAGAATAACGCCCGCCGCGATTTCCAGAGTACCTTCACGGGCGTGAAGGATAACTCCCATACCGATACAGGCACCGGCGGCGATCGAGATCCGGCTTCCGGGCTCTGCTTGCAGGATTGCTCCAGGGGCGATCGCCGCACCCTCATGAACAACTACATCGCCACTCATCAAAATCTGAGAGTTGCTACTTAATTGCAGGGGCGATAAATACATTCGACTTCACCATGAAAGGAGCTATTTTTTTCGATAAAACGACTTTAAATTATGGGTTTTCTCGACTGATAAATTTAACCATGTCAATCTAAGAAACGATAATTTACTAATACTGATAAGCTTGATGCTTTAACGTTTTATAGAAACTTTCAGAAGATTCTAGATTTTGACCAACATTTGTCAATCGAGCTTTTTAACTATCTCAAATCCAACTTCAATCCGCTGGGGTTTCTCCCGTTGGCCCCAGTGCGAGGACTTAACGGAAGAAACAAGCTAATTACCTAGCAAATTAAGGACGCTGGATAATTTCTTCCAGTACCCGGCGCTTCGCCTTGGAGTCGATACCCAGCAAGCGGACGTACTCGCCGCTGTGTTCTTTGAGACAGCTTTCGAGGGCGGAAATCACTTCGGCTTCGCGGTTGGAGGCGATCGGGGCGCAACTGCTCCAAGAACCGGTGCGGAAACGGCGCGCGTCGGCGTGTTCCGTGCCAATTTTGTAGCCTTGGGAAAGCAGGTTGCGGATTTGGTCGATCGTCTTGCCGGTCAAACTGCCGCTGCTGGCCGAACCAGTCGAAGCTGCTTTGTATCCCGATGTTGCTGCCGACTTAGATGTTCCTGCAGGCTTAGCCGATTGAGCAACCGGGCCGTCGGGACGCTGAATAATTTCTTCAACTATGCGTCGCTTAGCTTTCGGGTCAATCCCGATCAAGCGCACGTACTCACCCGGGTACTCGTTCATCACAGCTTCCAAAGCGGCGATCGCCTCAGATTCATTTTTGACTTGCAGCGAAGCCCCGCTTTGCCAAGAACTGGTGCGGAAGCGGCGCGCGTCGGCGTGTTCCGTGCCAATTTTGTAGCCTTGAGCTAGCAAGCCGCGAACCTGAGTCACTGTTTCGGCACTCAATTTTCCGCTTGACACGGAACCGCTATTGTGGTATGAAGCTTGTTGTGCAACTTTACCGTTAGATTGGTGAGTTTTCGCACCGTTAGAACCGTTAGAGCCGTTGTCTCCCGGTCTTTGGACGATTTCTTCTAGTACGCGGCGCTTGGCTTTGGTGTCAATCCCGATCAAGCGGACGTATTCTCCTTGGTGCTCGGCCATGCAAGCTGACAAGGCCGCGATTACTTCAGAGTCGCGGGTTGAGGAAATGGGGCCGCAAGTGCGCCAAGAACCGGTACGGAAGCGGCGTGCGTCGGCGTGTTCGGCTCCCACGCTGTATCCTTGAGCTAGTAAATTACGGATGCTATCGGCAAGAGTTGAACTCAATTGGGTGCCGGCATGGGTAGAATATTTGGTTTGAGTCATATTTGGGTTTTTAGTTTGCTCGTTGCGAATTGGTGCTAGACAGGCGATGTTCTCAGCGCAGCGATAACCCGTTCTCAGAGCGTCATTGATGCCGATGACATGGGTCGCAAATTGAATGTCAGAATCTTGAACGTCAGGCAAGCGATCGGCTTGCTTCTGATTAGTGATGATGGCTCCCGAAGGTACGTACTTACCGGGGGGAATCTCCACATCTTTAATTAGTACGTGCATCATGACAATGCAGCCGTTGCCCACTCTGGCATTGAACACCGTGGAGCGAAAGCCGATAAAGCAGTTGTCGCCCACGTAGGCCGGGCCGTGAATTAAACTCATGTGGGTGAGGGAAGTATTTTTCCCCACCCACACAGAATAAGATTTGTCGTCGTCTCCTGTGACTCGGCCTTGTTCTAGGCCGTGAATCACTACTCCGTCTTGAATGTTGCTTCCTTGTCCGATATAAAAAGGAGTACCTTCATCGGCGCGGATAGATGTCCCGGGGGCAATCATCACATTAGAACCGATCTGCACATCCCCAATAATGTTAGAAAAGGAATGTACGAAGGCGGTGTCGTGAATTTTAGGCTCAGCCAAGTTTTTCGACCAAGGCGTCGGGGGAGCCGCAACGTTGCGGACTGCCATAAATTAAGTTCTCCTAAGCTGAAAATTTTTTGTTAGTTGTTAGTTGTCAACTGTTCACTGTTAGCTGTTCACTGTTCACTGTCAACTGTTCACTGTTAGCTGTTCACTGTTCACTGTTCACTGTTCACTGTTCACTGTTCACTGTTCACTGTTCACTGCCAACTGTCAACTGCCAACTGTCAACTGCCAACTAGCGGTATGGGTCGTCTTTTTTACTGTAAATGAGGCGGTTTTCTACATTGACAGTATCTATAATGCCTACTACTAGAGCATCGATCGGACGGTTTTCGCTTCCGGGCGCGATCCGGGCTGCGCTGCCTCGGGTTACTAAAACCCATTCATCTATACCAGCGCCCACACAGTCAGCGGCTACCTCATAGCCGGGAACTGGCGAACCTTCCTCATCGATGAATTGCAGCAGTAGAAATTTCGATCCTCTCAGTGTCGGCTCTTTTTGGGTACTGACAACTGTGCCGAGAACTTTGGCCATTTGCATTTTAGGTAATAGGTAATAGGTAATTGGTAATTGTCATTTTTTCACTTAGTCACTTGTCGTTTTTAGATTTGCTTTCTTCTGTCTGCTCGGCGCCTTTTAGAGTTCTTCGTCTAGTAACTAATGACTCGCCAGAAACGGGTAAAATTCCCCACTTAAGTGGATGATCCCGAAATTTTAGACTAAGAGTTCAAGCTCCCCAATTCAATGCGAGAGTCAATCTAAAATCTAAAATCTAAAATCGACGGACTCATGACTAATGACTAATAACCAATATCCCATGCCCACCTCAATTAAAAATTAAAAATGCTAAATCAAAAACATCGCGATTTTTAATTTTTAATTACCAAACGCCCCTAACAGCCGTGAAGCGAAGCTATCCCGTAGGGAATCGCCTATCTTATGATCTGTTGAGAGGGCGAATGCCACTCACGCCTTCACGGAACTGTTCTACAGCTTCGGTGTAGCGAATCGGCAGCACGTACTCTAAGTTTTCGTGAGGGCGGGCGATAATGTGGGTGGACATCACTTGTCCGCCGTTAACGCGCTTCACTGACTCTACTCCGGCTGCGACAGAAGCTTGCACTTCCGAGACATCTCCTCTTACAATGACCGTAACCCGAGCGCTACCGATTTTTTCGTAGCCTACCAAGGTGACGCGGGCTGCTTTGACCATCGCGTCAGCGGCTTCTACCACTGCGGGGAAGCCTAGGGTTTCGATCATGCCAACTGCAATTGCCATTGGTTTTACTCCTGATTGAATATTTGGGGAACTAAACAGTTAATTTTTGACGATCGCACAAATTTTTCTTTAACGAAATTTTTGTGCGCTAAGAACTTAGTAGCCTCGGAACTGTTCTACTGCTTCTGTATATCGAATCGGCAGAACGTATTCTAGGTTTTCGTGGGGGCGAGCGATGATGTGGGTAGAGACGACTTCTCCGCCGTTGACCCGCTTGACGGATTCCACTCCGGCTGCGACTGACGCTTGGACTTCCGACACGTTGCCGCGCACAATTACGGTGACGCGGGCGCTGCCGATTTTTTCATAGCCCACGAGGGTAACGCGAGCAGCTTTGACCATAGCATCGGCAGCTTCCACCACAGCGGGAAAACCTTTTGTCTCAATCATTCCCACGGCAATTGACATTTTTGAATCTCCTTTGAGGATGAGCGAAATTACCGTTACAAATCTTTGAGAAATCTAAAAATTTGGACGGGGAGGCCCACATTTTTTAGTAAGGCAGTGTAAAGCTTCCTATCCTATAAGAATAGGGGAAGCTGTCCACCTTGACAATATAAACTAACATCATAATGTTTAATAACAAAAATTAAAATTTTTTATGTTACTTAAAATAATTTCATATTTATTTAATAATCTTAATATTTAGAGGGGTAGATACCGAGAGCGAGGGGGGATTAAAGTAAGTAAGAATACTCATAAAGTAGAGTTCGGTATGCGAAGCCGGAGCCGATCGCTGGCGGGAAACTAGGGGAGTTCAAAATGGGGATCGCGGGTAAATCGCCAAAAAAGGCAGTCTTGGCCCATCGGCAGGCATTTTTTTCTTTGAGTGCCTCGTCTGCTCAGCCTATAATTTTGTGTTGAGATAATTATCAGTTTTGATGCTTTCATGTATAGTTAATCTGGACTGCAAATTATTTTGCCACAACTATACGATCGGGTTTAGTCAAAGTTTTAGGGCCTCGCGCGATCGCCCGCTACTGTTTTTGTATAAAAGCAGCCAGTAATTTCAAGTTTAAGGCATAAATTAAATGACTCAATTTCTCCTCCAAGCCTGTTGGTGGGTACCTTTATATGGCTTAATAGGCGCAATTTTAACTTTGCCGTGGTCTACCGGCACCATTCGCAGAACAGGCCCAAGACCAGCAGCTTACTTCAATTTGCTGATGACAGTGGTGGCTTTCATACACGGATCAGTTATTTTTACAGCGACTTGGGATCAACCGCCGCAACAGTTGCTCGTGCACTGGGTGCAAGCAGCCGATTTAGATTTGTCTTTTGCAATAGAAATCTCCACGGTCAGCGTCGGAGCAATGGAGTTAGTTACACTTCTGAGTTTGCTAGCACAAATTTACGCTCTAGGCTACATGGAAAAAGACTGGGCGCTAGCTCGATTTTTTGGGCTGCTCGGTTTTTTTGAAGCAGCAATTAGCGGCATTGCTATTAGCGACTCACTGCTTCTAACTTACGCTTTATTGGAAATGCTGACGCTTTCAACTTACTTGCTAGTCGGGTTTTGGTACGCTCAACCGCTGGTAGTAACAGCCGCTAGAGATGCGTTTTTAACCAAGCGTGTAGGAGACGTGCCACTGCTGATGGGAGTAGTAACGCTTTCAACTTTAGCAGGAAGTTTGAATTTTTCCGATTTAGAAACATGGGCTGAAACTGCAACTTTGTCTCCCCTAGTGGCGACTCTTTTAGGTTTGGCTTTAATCTCCGCCCCTACAGCCAAGTGCGCTCAATTTCCCTTCCATTTGTGGCTCGACGAGGCGATGGAAGGGCCAAACCCGGCTTCGATTATGCGGAATACGGTAGTTGTGGGCGCTGGGGCTTATGTTTTGATTAAACTTCAGCCTGTTTTAGCGCTGTCGCCCGTGACGGATGGGGTGCTGGTGGTTTTGGGTGCGGTGACGGCTGTTGGCGCTTCCTTGGTGGCGATCGCCCAAATCGACCTCAAAAGAGCACTATCGCATTCTACCAGCGCTTCTTTGGGTTTGGTGTTTATCGCCGTGGGGCTAAATCAAGTTGACATTGCTTTACTGTTGCTGTTCGCGCACTCGATCGCCAAAGGCCTATTATTCATGAGCGTAGGGTCAATTATTACCACAACTAACACTCAAAATTTAACAGAAATGGGTGGGTTGTGGTCGAAGATGCCTGCCACGACTACCGCTTATTTAGTAGGCGCTGCGGGGATGGTAGCCCTGTTGCCTCTGGGCAACTTTTGGGCGATGCGACGCTGGCTCAACGGTTTTTGGACGGTGCCTTTGTGGCTGGTAATAGTGCTGCTTTTAGTTAACGGTTTGACAGCCCTAAATTTAACCCGCATATTCGGTTTAGTGTTTGTGGGAAAACCGCAGCCGAAAACTCGCAGAGCTCCAGAAGTTGGTTGGCCGATGGCTTTGCCGATGGTAATTTTGACAGTGATGGGGCTGTTGGTTCCTTGGATGTTGCAGCAGTGGCAACTGTTAATTAGTTGGACTGGGCCTTGGGCGGAAACGGGAGATTTTGATACTTTAAATTTGCTGTTGAAGACGCTGGATACGCCGCTGTTGCTGTTATCTGGGTTGATTGGCGTTGCGGTTGGGGTAGCGATTTATTGGTACGGGGTTTTACCTCGACCGGTACGGCTGCCTGTGCCGGCGTTGCAGGATTTGTTTGCTTACGATTTTTATATTGATCGAGTTTACCGCTTGACTGTCGTTTGGGCTGTGGCTTCTATTTCTAAAATCAGCGCTTGGACTGATAGGTATGTGGTGGACGGGGCGGTGAATTTGTTCGGTTTTGCCACAATTTTCAGCGGTGAAGGGTTGAAGTACAGCGGCACCGGTCAGTCGCAGTTTTATGTGTTGACTATTGTGGCGGGGGTTGCTGTGTTCCTGGCGTTGATTATTTGGCAGTTTTAAACCGCAGAGTTTGGCAGATGAATCTATTCTGGGTTTGTCTGCTTTTTGTCTGATGTTATTTAATTTTAAACCGCAGATGAACGCAGATGATTTTATTCTGGGTTTGTCTGCTTTTTTATCTAATTTTATTCAAACTCGATCGGCCACAATTCGATCACTGGAACTTCCCAACCGGGCAAAAGTTCGGGAATTGAAATCATGTCGCCGTCTCTCAATACCACTGGATCTGCTTGGGGAGTGTAAATTGTTATTGTGCGCTTGTCAGGGTCGATTAATATTCCTACTTTGGCTCCTAGTTCGATAAATGATAAAATTTTTTCTCGCAGGGGTTTGAGGCGATCGGACTGAGATTTGATTTCTACAACTAAGTCGGGAACGAGTTCGGCAAAATACCTTTTACTTTGTTTGAGGCGATCGGCGGTTACAAACGAAACATCGGGTGCTGTAAGATTTGAATTGGGGAGAATAAACCCGCCACTGGACTCAAACACTCGTCCAAGTTTGCGGGGTTTGACCCAGTTTAGTAAAAGTCTGACTAACTCTGCCCCAATTTCGCTCGATACAATGTCTGATGGACCCATAAGGATAATCTTCCCGTCTACGAGTTCTAATTGGTAGTCTAGATGCGCTTCCGAGAGTATACCTTGCAGTTGTTCCAAGTCGGCAACGGTGAGGCGGGTGGAAGGAGAACCGGATTTAATTTGCAAATCTTCTCGATCTGTAAGACTTGAGGTCATAGGAGGATTCCAGACACATTTGAATCTATGTTAACAAGAAAATCAGCCGATCGCTTTTTTATGCAGTTGCTTTGCGTTAATGTTAAATATATACCAATCCTTGCAGGAGTCGTAAATTTTTTACCCCACCCCAACCCTCCCCGATGCCTTGGGGAGGGAGTAAGAAATTCACAAATGATTTAGGATTGCTATATCTCTAAAAACTGCGTAATAAAGGAAAGTTTTAATTGATGCTCAGTGCTTTAATCTGGATACCTATGTTGGCGGCTGCCATGATTGGGCTCTGGCCCGGTGCGATCAGTTCTAAAATAGTTCGGAATGTCGCGATCGCCATTGCGGGTATAACTTTTATTCTCTCGGTGATTTTGGCAGTTCAGTTTGATGCCAGTACCAGTCAGTTGCAGTTTGCGGAATTCATTCCTTGGATAGATGTTTTGGGATTGAATTACAATCTCGGTGTTGATGGTTTGGCTCTGCCTTTGGTAATTTTAAATACTCTGCTGACAGGAATAGCTATTTACGCTACGGATGAGTCGATCCGCAGACCTCGACTTTATTATTCTTTGATTCTGTTAATTACCGGCGGCGTAACAGGGGCTTTTTTATCTCAAAATTTGCTGCTGTTTTTCCTGTTTTTTGAGGTAGAATTGATTCCGCTTTACCTGTTAATTGCGATTTGGGGAGGCGAGCGCCGGGGTTATGCTGCTACTAAGTTTTTAATCTATACTGCATTTTCGGGAATTGTGCTGCTGGCTGCTTTCTTGGGCACTGGTTGGCTTAGCGGTGCTTCGAGTTTCGATATGGTTGGTGCAGCGGGCGCATCGCATTTACAAGGAGGATTGCCATTGCCTTTGGTAAGGCAAATTGTTTTGCTGGCAGGGGTGTTGCTGGCTTTTGGAATTAAGATGCCTTTGGTGCCTTTTCATACTTGGCTGCCGGATGCTCACGTAGAAGCTTCGACGCCGGTTTCGGTGCTGCTGGCGGGGGTGCTTTTGAAGCTGGGAACTTATGGGATGCTGCGCTTTGGTTTGGGTTTGTTTCCCGATGCGTGGGGGGTGGCGGCACCTTGGTTGGCGAGTTGGGCGGTGGTAAGCGTGCTTTACGGGGCGAGTTGCGCGATCGCCCAAAAAGATATGAAAAAAATTGTAGCTTACAGTTCGATCGCTCACATGGGCTACATTTTGTTAGCTAGCGCCGCAGCTACTCCGATTAGTATGCTGGGAACAGTTTTGCAAATGGTTAGCCACGGTTTAATTTCAGGGCTGCTATTTTTGAGTGTCGGCGTTATTTACAAAAAATCCGGCACCCGCAACATCGATGTGCTCAAAGGTTTGTTCAATCCCGATCGCGGTTTGCCGATGATTGGCAGTTTAATGATCCTCGGCGTGATGGCTAGTGCCGGCATTCCAGGTTTGGCTGGATTTATTGCTGAATTTTTGATATTTCGGGGCAGTTTGCCAGTGTTTCCCGTGCAAACTTTGCTCTGCATGATCGGCACTGGTTTAACTTCAGTTTACTTTTTAATTATGGTCAACCGCGCCTTTTTCGGCCGCCTTTCGGATGTGGTGGTAAATTTGCCGCAAGTCCGCTGGGACGATCGCATTCCTTCGCTGGTTTTAGCAATAATTATTGCCATCATGGGAGTGCAGCCGGGAGTTTTAGTTGCTTTGAGCGAGAAAACTGCGATCGGAATGGTTGCTAATGTGCCACCCCAAGTTAAAGTGATTGCTCAAAACTTGAAATAAAATATGACCTAAGTTCGTAGCATCTGACATCTTGCAGCAATATCAATAAGAGGATTTTTCGTGGGGTCGGGCGGGTTTATATAACCTATTTGCAAGCTTTAAGGCTGTTGGCGAACCCGCCCCTAGGGCTAATTGAGAATGGTGCAAGATATCAGTAGCATCGGACTTTAGTCCTATGGCAGTTTTCAATCCCATAAAATACAGCAGACGGCTGTAGGGACACGGCACTGCCGTGTCCCTACCTATTCCATTCATCAGTATATCCGTGTTCAAATCCGTGTCGTGCCTTCCTTCAATTAAGGTTAAATAAAAATGACAAGTACCGTATTAAAACCATCTGCCCATCCCCTAGCCGCATACATTGACCTCTTGGAATCAGGCAAAGCTTTACTGCCAGAATCTACGGAAAATGTAGTTGAAGTTGTCGGCGTGCTGAAAAGTTATGGCATTGTTTTAGATGCCTATTCTCGCAATCTCAATTATATTGCAGAAGAACAGTTTTTAGTGCTTTTCCCGTTTTTCAAATATTTCAACGGAGATGTGACGCTGCCGAAATTAATTCGCTATTTGTGGCACGATCGCATAAATTTTGAGTATGCTGAGTATTGCATGAAAACTATGCTGTGGCACGGCGGCGGTGGTTTGGATAGTTATTTGGATTCCCCGGAATTTAGCAGTTTGGTCGAAAAGGCGATCGCTGCTAAATTGAAAGGCAATTTTTTCATGCAGGGACTAAACAAAACCTTTCCTAATTTTTTGCCGGAACAAGTGCGGATGCTGGCTTACTACACCGGTCTCGGTCAGTTTTGGCGGGTAATGAGCGATTTGTTTATGGACTTATCTGATTCCTACGATCGAGGGGAAACTAAGTCTATTTCTGACGTTGTTAATTTTGTCAAAGCCGGTTTAGTCGCGGCCGCCAGTCTGCCAATTACTTACAGCGTCAAGATTCACGGTCAAGTCTACGATATCATTCCGGCCTCGGCTAACTTAACATTTTTACCAGATGTAGCCGTGCCTTATGTAGAGGCTGTTTTCTTTCGGGGCACAGCTTTTTTTGGCACAGTTTCCTACAACGCTCAAGCCCATCAAATCCCGGAAAAACAAAAAGATTTTGCCTACGGGGCTTTGTTTGCTGATCCTTTACCTATTGGAGGTGCAGGGATTCCGCCCACTCAATTGATGCAAGATATGCGCCATTATTTGCCGGAGTATTTGCACGAAGTTTATCGCACTAGCTGTCGCGGTGAAGACGATGTGCGGGTGCAAATTTGCCAAAGTTTTCAGAAGTCGATGTTTTGCGTGACGACGGCGACTATTTTGGGTTTAGCACCTCATCCCATGAATACCTCCGATCCAGAGGAAAAAAAGGCTAATCGCGCTTATTTGGAAGGTTGGATGGATCGATTTGGGAATTCTCGCTTGGATTGGGCAAATCAGCCAACGAACAGGGCCTGTCAGTTGTTCCCGGAACGGTAATTGTAGGGTGCGTGACAGCGAGAAATATTTGACTCGCTTGCGAATGCGGACACTCACGCACCGCTTCTAGGAAATGCAATTGTAGGGTGCGTGACAGCGAGAAAATTTGACTCGCAAGTTGCGAATGCGGAAGTCACGCACTGCAATTTGTATTGACAATAAGGGTTATAAGGGTTATTATCAAACAACTAGCATTGTTTAATACATCGAATAAACTGATATCTTTCACGTATCCCGTCAGTCCGCAAGGGGTTTAAACCCCTTGCTCAAAGCTAAAGTCCACAGCGACGAGCACTACAATCGCAGCACGGGAGCCGGTGAAACCAGGTTTTTTGCCAAAAAGACGCGTTCTAGCCAGTAGATCAGGTAAAAAACCCGGTTTCTAAGCATCAGATCGCCTAAGTTCTTAATCGTTTGTGAAAATGCTGCTTTCTGGTGAGTTCAAATGACTTTGACATCATTGAATCAAGCTTTACATCGAATTTTAAAATGGTTAGAAGAACACAAGCCGGAAGCTATTTCATTATTACAACCAGGCTTGTCTAAGAATGAAATTGAAGAACTTGTTAAAGACTTGCCAATTCAATTTCCACAAGAACTTTACGAGTTATACAAATGGAAAAATGGTTCGGAAGATAGTCTAGGTATAGCAAATGCTGCTTACATTTTTGAGTATTTTAGTTTTTATCCTCTAGAAACTGCTATAGAACAATATCGATCGAAGCTAAATTTTAATAAGCCGTGGAGAAATAATATATATAGTTCCCGTTGGATGGAAATATTTTTTTGTTATATACCAGAAGTTGGAGGTTATGTATTAGTTGACGGCAGTCAAGAAATCAGTCAGGTAATTTTCGCCTATCATAAAGACGCTGATGACATTACCAAGAAATATACCAACCTCACCAGCATGATGGTAACGATAGCAGAGTGTTATGAAACAGGAGCTTATTCCGTAACTAAACATGAAGATTTTACAGGCTCAGTAACTAAAGATTATCAAAAAGCGCATCAAATTTGGTGCAAACACAACTCAGAGATCGTAGATTCACTACTGGAAAAACTGCAAGAATTATCGTCTTATCACTCCTTTATAGATATAGCAGCCGATATAAGGGAGCTAAAAGACCCAAGAACTGTAAAACTCCTAATTCGGGCTTTAGAAAGACCTGTTTTGACTTACGATGATTTAGGGATTCAAGGATTAGCTGCTAAGATGTTGGGAGAATTAGGCGATGCTGGGGCTGTTGAACCTCTCATTTCTGCTTTACAAAACGATAGCTGGATGACTCAATATTGGGAAGCAAGATCGCTAGGTCAGGTCAAATATAAACCAGCAAATGACCCTTGGATCGAACCTTTGAAAAATAGCCATAATCGAGTTCGAGAGATGGCAGTTTGGGCGTTAGGAGAAATCGGAGATTTAAGAGCAGTAGAACCCCTGATTGATGCTTTGCGGGATAGCGATTATAGGGTAAAACAAGCGGCAAATGAAGCCTGGGATAAACTGGTTGCCAGGTTTCCTGAGATTGATGAAGAAATTCCCTTTTAACCTAATTAGTAATTCATCTGTACTATCTAAATTCGGATTAAAAGACTGAGACCGTGAGAATCGGTTCCGCAAGTTCCCAGCAAAGCATAAGTTTCTGCTAAATCTTTGACTAAAGCAGTTTGCATGGGACTGGGTTTCCAAGGATTGGGATTACCGTAAGCATAGTAAATTTCTACACCGTCAATGCCGAAACCGGCTGCTTCTGGGATTAGTTTATCTGCAGTCGATCGATACCTGCAAGGATGTGCGAGAATTGCTAAACCTCCTGCTTCATGAATAGCTTCAATTACCCTAGCTGCTGAATAACAATAAGTACCTTCAGTGCTTTTACCTCGTAGGTATGGTTGGAGATTGGGATGTTGCGGATCAAAGGCGTAAGCGAGAATGTGTACGTCGTTGTTGAGCAATTCGGCATTAATTTCAGCGCCTGTCCAGAGACTAGGTGCTTCACTATTTTTGTCAGGATGGTTTAATTTCCAATTATCCAGCCAAATTTGAGCTTTAACGTAGCCTTCGGTGCTGTGGTGGTCGGTGATAGCTAAGCCCTTGAGACCGCGGGCTATGGCTTGTTCCATCAATTTCTCTGGCTGCAATCGCCCGTCGGAGTAGACTGTGTGCATATGAAAATTATAGGAACCCGGACAGCTATCGGCATCAATTGTCTGAAAGACTTGTTTGAGTGCTGAGATATTCTGGGCTTCTGGTTTGAGACTAGAAGCGGGGGACGTAGCGAAATTGACAGCCATAAGCGTTATTATAGAAAAAACTAGCTTTGTTTAATATATCTAATAAATTCATATGTTGCACCTGTGGCAATAGTCGGCTGTAGGATTGAAACATCTGGCTGATTGTGGCGTTCGGCACAAGATATCAATTCACTCGCACATCTTGCACAATTCTCTATCCAGCATTTTATCGTCGGGTGGGGGCGGGTTTATGAGATTATTGATTTTAACTACCAGCCGGGAAGTCCCGGGCGTATATTCAGAGGGGATGAATCTGAGCGCTAAGCGAAGTACCCCGAA
>NZ_JAUBUC010000022.1:0-77096 GCF_036705285.1 Microcoleus sp. B4-C1
CGTCCTTTTTGGACGGGCGGGACGCCCATCCCACAATAACAATTAAAATTGTAAGTTATTTAATTCGCAATCCTTAGAGGCTTTTCCATCATCGAACGTTATGTAAAAAAAATGAAAACAAATCTCCATCTCTCCCTATGCTTGTCCATAAACTTCAGCAACTCGTGCAGGGCCAAATTAGAGCAAAAAATTTAGGGATTAAATTTAACAGAGTTGCTAACTTTCAATTACCCGAACAATTAATTGTGCAAGGAAAACTGCATCAAGTAAACGTGCCTTTAGAGAAAGGCATGGACGGAGAATTTATAGAAGTGCTTTTAGACGACTGCTACGGAGTCGAGCAATTATCTGAATCGCTGATGACAATTATTGATATTGGAGCCAATGTCGGCTTATTTCCGATTGCTGCGAGGAACAGGTTTCCCCAGGCCGTAATTCACGCCTACGAAGCTAATCCATACCTAGAAAATTACCTCAAACATCAATCTCAAATCGCAAATTTTACATATTTTATGGAAGCAGTAGGAGGCCGAGATGGTAAAGTAGTCCTCGACATTCGGGAAGTTTCGGGAAAAACCCGATCGACAGTTAGCGAAAGCGGCGAAATACCAATGATATAATTTCGTAGGGCGATCGAGCGAATTGGTGGTAGCGTCGATTTAGCCAAATTATACTGCGAAGGTGCAGAATGGCTGTTATTTGAAGATCGAGATACTTGGCAACTTGTGCAAAACCTTTCTTTAGCATCCCGAACCTGCAACCCTCAAGGATATAGCAGATGTTGAAGAAGGAAGTTCGGCAACGGATTCGCTTTCTTCTGATGTAACGGAGCTCAGAAAGAAAGTTGGTTGTGCTGGAGTTGTGGTGATAAGTTACAGCAGAGGGAGATCAGGGTTTGGATCGCGGGCTTACAGTGGCATTTTTTTTGCGGAGTGGCATAACTACTCGGAATCCACAAATATGGCAATTCCTCAAGCGCTAGTGGGAGAGGGTAAATTAGTATTAGGTAGAGAAAAATCTACAGGAAGTATCGAAGTGCCTGTGCCATTCGGCTTGCCAGCAGGATCGGGCTGGTAAAGTTGGATACGATCGCGCCCAAGTCGTTTAGCTTGATACAGCGCTTGGTCGGCTGCAGCAATCAGAATTTCGGCTCCCGATTCAGATCCAGGAACAATACTCGCTACGCCCAGGCTGAGAGTGACGTAGGGGCTCACCTGAGAACCAGCGTGAGGCAGCTCCAAAGCTGCGATTTTGAGCTGTATGTGTTCGGCTACCAACACCGCGCCTTGAATCGCGGTATTGGGCAAAATAACGGCAAATTCTTCGCCTCCGTAGCGAGCTACTAAATCTGCTGGCCGATTGACTGCATCGGCGATCGCCGCGGCGACTTGTCGCAAACATTCGTCTCCGCCTTGATGCCCGTAAGTATCGTTGTAGCTTTTAAAAGAATCAATATCGCAGAGAATCAGGGACAGAGGCGTTTGTTCCCTGGCTTGTCTGTGCCACTCCATTTCTAAATACTGATCGAAACGGCGGCGGTTGGCTAGCTGCGTGAGTTCGTCTAAAGTTGCCAAACGCTCTAACTTGAGGTTGGCCGCTTGCAACTGCTGGTAGAGTTCTGCTTGCTTGATGGCGATCGCCAACTGGGTGGCCAGAGAAGACAGCAACTCTACTTCCAACTGCATCCACTGCCGGGGACTGCACTGGTGGGCCATCAGCAGCCCCCACAACTCGTCTCCTTGCACTAAAGGCACAACCAAATAAGCTCTCACCGCGAATTGTGCGAGCAAGTCAATTTGATATTGTGGCAAATCTGCAGCCAAGATATCGGCGATCGGTCGGATCGCTCGATGTTGGTACGCTTCGAGATAAAACTGGTCAAAACAGAAATTTTCCAGGGTTTCCCCCAACATCGGCTGGCAGTTGGCAGCTACAGATTCCACTGTCACCGCCCCCGTCGCCGGGCCGGCGCCGAAACTGCCGGTACAGGTGTTAAAGCGGACGATCATCACTCGATCGGCCTGAAGGAACTGACGCACTTCTGTCACTGTTGTGCGGAGCACTTCGCCCAAATCCAGAGACTGGCGGATGTGCTGAGTAATCGTCGCCATCAGCAGTTCTCGTTCGTTCTGCTGCCGCAGCGTCTCTTCTGCCCGCTTGTACTCAGTGATATCTTGAGCGGTGCCGAAAATTTGTTTGGGACAGCCGTCGGCTGTGCGGGCGAAAACTTGGTCGCGGCAGCGAAACCAGCGCCATTGGCCCGATCGATGTTTGAGCCGATATTCCAACTCCAAAATATGCCCGTCTTGAGTCGAGGGAAATTTTTTCTGGTGGGCTTTGAGCCTCGGCAAATCTTCTGGGTACACCAAACTGGAGTACAAAGCAGTTTGCATCTGTAAAATTTCTTGGGGAGTGTAGCCCAGCAATTTAGAAGCTTGACCGTTGACGTAGACGTTGCGCTGTTGGGTCAAATCGTAGATGTAGAGCAAATAAGGCGCCGCGTCAGCAATTTGCTGGATGAAATGCTGGCTCGATCGCAATTCTTCCTCCACCCGCTGACGCACTTGCACTTCTTCCACAGCTTGATCCCGCATTGTGCGGTAAGCTTGGATGCGATGGGTGAGGTCGGTCACGTCTTGAATCACCAGCAGCGCGTAGAACGATGGGGCATTGACCCCCGGCCATATTGATGACGAAACTGAGGGTGGAGATTCCCTAGACACAAAAGCACTTCTTGACGATCGGGAGCCGACAGTACCGTCTGATTCCAACTCAAGAGTATGGAGAACCCAGTCTCTAATCTCCTGTTCTTCAATGCCAGCCTCTACGGCCGGCACAGCAGTCACAGTAGTTTGCTGAATTCGCTGCTGGCCGTCTTGCCAAGTTGCCGGAATCAGGTGTTTGTGAATTTGAGAAGAAAAAATTGTTGGCGGGCCTCCTGCAAAGATTTGCTTGAAGCGAGTGGCGTACTTTAACTGACTCAGGTGAGGAAAATGGGTTGTGATCTTTGTTCCCAATATTTGGCTGCGGGAAATTTTAGTCCACTCTTCGAGACAAGTGTTCCAAAACAGCACCACAAAATCATCTTGCAGCAAGCAGGCGCCGACTGGTACGCTGTCGAGAACCCCAAACTTTTCCTTAATACTTTTGCTCTCCTCAATCATAGACCCCCGGCAAGTTGATTGATAGCAGTCAACAAGGTGTCAAAGGAATTAACATTGAAAATAAGAATGATATCTCCTTCAATGTGAAGCCTTTCAATCATGAAACTGGTCTGGGCTAATAAAACAACTGTATCAGTAGCTAAACCGCCAGATATCAGCAAACTAGCAATCGTCCCTTCGCTATAAGTGGGAATTGAATAGTTCAGGCGCTGCTGAAGTACGTTGCTGATTGCACCCATGACCCCATTAATTACAATATTTCCCACTTCACTTAGCGTACCAATTTTGACTGAATCGAGATCCTGAGTTCCAGCTTCTTCCCCTGTCAGCATTGTCACCAGCAGGGCAGCGCTGTTTGTGGGAAAGACTAGCTGGGCAATGCCTCCAAAGGAGCCTGTGAATTTGAGCTGGACAGCGGCGATTTGCTCGCCGTTGAGGTGTTGCTCTAACTCTTCTGCCACGTCGATGGGAGTCAGAATCTGAAGGTAGGGAATTTGCAAGCGAATCGGGGAGTCGATCATGTCGTTCAAAACCCCTGCGGCTTGACCGATCCCGATGTTGACGAGTTCTTGCAAAGCATCGAGCTGTCGAGTGCTTAATTTCATTGGGTGTTCTCCTCGCTGACACTGAGAGCTTTTTTGATCCACCCGATTAGTTCGTCTGAGTTGGGCATTTTGTGAATGACTGCTAGGGCTCCGAGTTCCATGCACTCGGAGCGTGTGCTGGCTTGGATGTCTGCGGTAATGACGATCACTGGAATTTTATATCCTCGATCGCGCATGGCTTGCAGGACTTCCCTACCTTCCATTTCCGGCATCAGCAAATCCAAGAGCATACAGTTTGGGGTTTTAGTGCCGAGCAGTTCTAGAGCTTCTGGGCCGCTGGATGCTTCCCAAGTCTCGTATCCTTCTGCTCGCAGGATTTTGCAGATTACCCTGCGAGTCAACCACGAATCTTCGACAACGAGAATTGATGTCACTACGTTCTCCTCCTTCTATTGTTTAGGACTGACCGGCGTTGCAGGTACTGCTTTTATCTTGACAGTAATTTAAAGTGCTGAGACGGTGTGCGATCGAGCTTCACTTGCAATTCCTGTTCTTAAAAACTAACGCATTAATGTATTGGATAGTTTAGTATCTTGGACTATGTGAAGAAAAAACCCGGTTTCTGAATGAAACCAGGTTTGCGGGATCTCTATTGCTCCTAACATGGGCGCTCAATTATAGATTACCAAACGCTTCCGGAGGGACTCTACTCGCTGTTTGGCCGTGGTATTGTCTGGCTCGCAGGCGAGAGCTTGTTCGTAGATTTCCAAGGCTTGAGCTGTTAATTTTTTGCGCTCGTAGGCGTGACCCAGATTATTGAGAGATGTAACGTATTCTGGCTGCAACTTCAGGGCTTCTTTGTAGTTGCGGATGGCGATGTCGTACTGTTCTTGGCCAAAGTGTGCAAAACCGAGGGCGTTGTAGATAACAGCTTGATTTTCTTCGCCTTCTAAGTCTTTGGCTTTCAGGGCTTTTTGAAACAGTACGATCGCCTGGGAGTAAAGCTTCTTATCTAGATAGATACTTCCTAATTCGTAGTATTCCTGCGCTGTTCCTTTTTCTACGGTCAGCTTATTTTCTAAGCGTTCCAGAGACATTTCCAGCTTCCGAGTTTTGAGAATCTGGCGCACCACAAACCAGGAAGTGCTGCCGAGTATAGCGAGCAGGACTGACAAGTAAATAATGAGCAAATTACTATCCATGTTTTTCTTAAAATTAGGTAGGTCTGTGGAAGGTTTTATTTATTTTAAGGCAGTAGAAATCTCTGATATCTGCTTCTGCAACTGTATAAAAAACAACGAAATAGCGATCGACTGGCCCGATCGCGATTTCTGAAAAAGCAAGAGTCCAGAAGTAAGAACAAAGAAGGAAAGTTTGTCTCAACCTCCTAAATTTATCAGGAGTTTTCCTTCTCTGGCAGACCGTTAAATCTTTCTTACTTCTGCTTTCTGCCTTCTGAAAATCAAGCTAACTTTCAGCCTCCGGCTCGATTAGCCATTTCCACGACTTTACCGAATGTTGCCGGGTCAATGATCGCCATTTGTGCCAGCATTTTGCGGTTGATTTCGATGTTGGCTTTTTTCATGTTGCCGATCAGTCTGCTGTAGCTCGTGCCGTGCTGGCGCGATGCAGCATTGATCCGAGCAATCCACAGGCGGCGGAAATCGCGTTTGCGTTTTTTGCGATCGCGATAACCGTTACGCAGGGCCTGCATCACCCGTTGGTTAGCTGTGCGGAACTGTTTCGACTGTGCGCCTCGGAAACCCTTGGCTAATTTGAGAATTTTTTTGCGGCGCGCTCTGGCGACATTACCGCGTTTTACCCGTGTCATCTTTAATTTCCGTTAAACTTTACAAGTATGGAAGCATTAACCGCACGTTAGCGTCGTTGGTCTCGTCGATGACGACCAGCTTAGAGAGACGGCTTTTGCGAGCTGAACTTTTGTGCTGTAGCAAGTGGCTTTTGTAAGCTTTGCGGCGCACAATTTTACCGCTGCCGGTCGCTCTAAAGCGCTTTGCGGCTGCTTTGCGAGTTTTGAGTTTTGGCATGGACTGGTGTTATTTGGACACAAGCTTCAACCGTATCACATTTGTGGTACTTTCTGCAAGGGAGATTTGCGGGTTGGGGGCGGCACTGTATTTACTGCGATATACAGGAGGGGCGATCGGGCGATCGGCTAATCTTGTGGTTGTTTGCTGCAGTTAACAAATAGTATAAAATGTTATACTGCCGTTGCGGTATCATAAAGCCTTATCAACAGAGTTAATATTTGAAAGCTGTTCGTGAGGCAGGATAATTAAATTGAATATCCAACCTTAATTATTGATTCGGGCGCTTACAGAACCCATGGAAAAAATCCATGGAAAATATCCATTGCTCAGTAATGACAACTTCAACGGACATTACTTTGCTAATTATAGCGGTTCTGGGGTAAATGAGGTACACAATTCCAATAAAAAAGCTTGATAACACAGGGTTTCGGCGTACTCCATCTTTCTGAGAAATGCTATATGTCATAAATGTACTGGCGAAATCAATAAGTGCTTAATTGGAATTACCCGAAATATATAGCGTAAAAGCTTCAGCCGGGAAAGATTCTTGGGCAAAAGTTCCTTGGATAGCAATATTTAACAACCTTGTAACTGAGAGTTTCCAGTCGTGGTTTTACGGGAGCATCTCATATTTGTAAAAACACTTCTTCTGGCTGCTTCCTTCTGACTCTTTCCTCCTGCCTCCTGCTCCGCAGCAAGAGAGCCTCAAAACTCCAATTTCTAGCTTAGCTGCTTTTCTTGAGATGCTCCCGGTTTTACTGTGTTTATTTCGCGCCTACTTCTCGGAAATTTATCCTTCTCTCAATCAAGGAATAGCAGATCAAAGAAATACAGCATATTCCATGTATATGTAGTACACACAAGAAGAGAGACGCGAGTAAGGTGCAGATACACCCGTCAATCTACAATCTTTATCAAATATGAAGCAGATCCGCCCCCTACCGATTAACACCACATAAGGAATGAGAATTAAATAACTACCACTCTTGAAAGTGGGATGGGCCTAAGAGCCCGTCCAAAAAGGACGGGCTCTTAGGCCCGTCCCACAATAACAATTAAAATTGTAAGTTATTTAATTCCCGATCCTAAGCCTCGTTACTCGTTTAAATGCTCCACAGCTTAGGGGATGTCGCTCACCCGATGCGACCATCCTTATGATTAGGGGTTACTATGGCATTTGAGCAAGACTTAAGTGTCAAATAATTTGCTAAACTTATCCATAGTTAATCGCCGAGAGAAAGTTCTATGTGGAAAGTGGCAGAATTCGCAAAATTAGTGGGAGTCTCAAGCTCTACGTTACGGCGCTGGGAAAAGGAAGGCAAGTTAATCCCTGAGAGGACACTGGGTAACCAGCGTGTTTATTCAGAAAGTCACCTAAATATAGTCCGGAACCTCAAAACCGGTAAAACGCCACCCCATCGGGTGATCGTATATTGTCGCGTCTCGTCCACTGGACAAAAACAAGACTTACTTCGTCAGACACAAGCTATGGAACAATTCTGCTTGGCGCAAGGAGTTGCTATCACAGACTCCATTCAGGAGATTGGGGGTGGACTTAATTTCAAACGTCCCAAATTTCTGCAAATCCTACAATGGGCGATGCTGGGCGATGTTAGGGTGCTGTACGTGGCCCATAAAGATCGCCTGTGCCGATTTGGTTTTGAACTTGTCGAGCAAATTCTAGAGTGGAATGGCGGGACAATTATCGTCGCCAACGCCGAAAGCCTTTCACCGCATGAAGAATTGACTCAAGACTTGCTTTCCATAATCCACTGTTTTTCTTCCCGCCTCTACGGACTGCGGAAATACAAAGCTAAAGTTAAGAATATTGTAGAGGGTATAGATCCTTGTTCGGATTCCTCTATAGTGAATCAAGTAAGCAGCTCCAAGTAAGTTTAACTATATTTGGCGTCAAACTATCGCTAAAATTGAATAACAATGAAGCAACCTTGGTGGCCAAACACCTAGGATTTTGGCACGTAGTATTTAATTGTGGATTAAGCCGGAGAACCCAAATGTATAGCGATGGGAAGCTTTCTGACTCCAAGGTACTCAACCAAGTCAAAAAAATTCTCACCAACCACGTCAAGAAACAGCCTAAATTCGTTTGGATGAACCAGTTGTATAGTCGAGTTTATCAAAATGCTTTGATTGACTTGAAAGATGCGTTTAGTCGATATCGTTCGGGGAAAGCAGGTTATCCAAAATTCGCTAGCCTCCGGGGAGGTATTTAAGCTGGATTTAGTATTAAACTCTCAATACAGGCCTGTCGGGATTTTCGGGATTGGGAATTAGACGCTGATTTTTGCAATCTACTAGCAAATCTAAAGTTTCTAACACAGTGTGGCCGATTAGCACCATATCACCTAAAACCATTGCCGCCTCAATCGTTTCGCGCCCTTCTATTTCAATGATAATAGGCCCAGTCAACCCCACTGTTTCTTGTCTGCCATCAGCATATTTTGCTATTTCCTGACTCCTAATTCTTAAACCAAGGTGTTCGCAGACTTCTACAGGAATAGCTGTGCGTACTGCGCCAGTATCTATGAGTGCTTCTGCTTCGTACACACGCAACAGATTTGGATTGAGCAATCCTCTCTTGACTAACTCTGCATCAAAGGCATTCGTTAGCTTGACTTTGACTCGAACTGCACCCATATTTTTGCGGGATTGAGTTTGAGCGCGATCGAGATTTATCATATCGCCTCTTTTCGTCTAGAAAGTCTACCTTTGATTCTAGCCCTAATTGATGGTTGTAAGGTTCGCAATGCACACCCTACAAGTAGAGTTTGTACGTAAGTCTTACAGCGTATTTCTGGTTTAGGAAGTGCAGTAGGGACAAAGGCTTTCGCCGTATCCCTACGGGGTTCTATCACTCTTGTGGGGAGTAGGGGTTGGGCCTAAGAGCCCGCCCTAAACATACAAGTTAAATGCACAACAGCTTACTCATCTTCTGCATAGATAAACCGATACAATTCGCTAGGATCTGGTTCAGCGCTTTTCTCAGCAAAATCCACTGCATCGTCAATTACTGCTTGAATCTTACGATCGATCTCTTTCAATTCTTCAGCCGTTGCCAAAGTTCGATCGATCAACTCAGCAGCCAACTTCTTAATCGGATCGCGGGGGAACCAATATTCCTTCTCTTCCTTAGAACGCAACTCATCAGGATCGGCCAAAGAATGGCCGCGAAAGCGATAAGTCAAAGCCTCAATCAAAGTCGGCCCCTCGCCGGCCCGCGCCCGCGCCACAGCTTCCTTCGCCACTTCCCGCACCGCCAAAACATCCATCCCATCAACCTCAAAACCAGCCATGCCAAAAGCATGAGCTTTTTTGTAAATCAGCGGGTCAGAAGTAGCTCGCTCGTGGGCCATCCCGATCGCCCATTTGTTGTTTTCCACAACATAAATAATCGGCAACTTCCACAAAGCCGCCATATTCAAACACTCAAAAAACTGCCCGTTATTTGCAGCACCATCGCCAAAAAAACAAGCAGTCACGCCATCGGAACTCTCATCCCCCAAAGCTTCGCGCCGGTACTTCGATTGAAAAGCCGCCCCGGTAGCTACAGGAATCCCCTCAGCCACAAAAGCATAACCTCCCAACAGTCGGTGTTCTGCCGAAAACATATGCATCGAACCGCCGCGGCCCTTCGAGCAACCCGTTTCCTTCCCGAACAACTCCGCCATTACCTCCCGCGCCGGCACGCCCGCGCTCAAAGCGTGAACGTGATCGCGGTAGGTGCTGCTAACGTAATCGGTGTCATCCCGGCGCATCGATCGAATCACGCCAGTAGACACAGCTTCCTGACCGTTGTACAAGTGGACAAAACCAAACATTTTGCCCCGGTAGTACATCTCAGCACACTTGTCCTCAAAATAGCGCCCCAAGACCATATCCTCGTAGAGCATCAAGCCCTCATCCCGAGAAATGGTTACGCTTTGCGCGTCAAAAACTGGTAAAGTCCGTTCCTGAACCATAAATAATTAATAGATGGCAAAAGTATAGTCATTTATTGCACAGGACATGGGAGGCGTCAAGTCCCTCCCCCTTCACTTTCACTTTGAGCGGATTAACCCGCCTCGGCTGAACTACGCAGCTCTCTATCCCATTGCTGAAGGCATTTGGGATTGCTTTTCTCAGGATGTTATACGCAGCATTAACATCAGAATTAATTAATTGACCGACTGATGTTTTGTACAAACCTCTCTTGATTCGCTTACCCTGGAACACAGGGTCTTTATCGGTTTTTCCGTAAACAGGGATTGGGTCTAGATTCAGAAAATTTGCGCGCGAAGTGTAAGATTCTTCTTGCACGATCACCTTAATCCCAACCAACCGAGTCTTGTATTCCAACATCTCAATTAATCGAGCGTGAGGAATACTGACAAAGTTTTGATTAGTTTGCTTTCCTAAATCAATCTCGGTTTTCCACTGTGCATTCTTACCAATTACTAGCGTCCCAATTTGTTTCGCTGCCAAATGGTCAACAATTAGGCGACTTGTGTGATGCAAGTAATTATTGACTTTTTGGTGGATCCAGCGAGTTAAGCGTTGAATGCGGGGTGAACTCTTGCGGCTTCCTTTCAACTGAGATTGTAACTGTGCTTTACGTTTGTTGTAGAACTGGTTGATTGATTTCAATGGTCGCCCGTTAATCAACAGAGGGATAAAACCCGGCTGATTTGAAGTTAACGCCACTAAGTTATCCAATCCTAAATCAATACTAGCTACAGAGTTGCCGTTACTAACGGTGGACTCCGGTTCATCATAAATCACCTCAATTACATAGGAATCGCATTTGGGAACCAGTCTAACTTGACAAATTTGAGCGGAATTGACTTGAGTTTTGATTAAAAGCTTCGTACCCGAAAGCTTGATAATTCCTTTTCTCAACTGTGTAGTGCTAATCGCTTGAATCGTGTAGACAAGAATGTTTCGCCCTTTAGCTTTATCTTTGTACTTCGGCAGTTTTGGGCGACCGGTGAATTTAGAGGAATCGGCTTTGTAAGCTTTGACCGCTTCAAAGAATGATTTCCAATTCTTATCCAATATCATCAAGATTTGTTGGCTAACCGATTCAGGTAAAGCCTTGTAGGCTTGATGATGCTTCATCAAACGGTTCATTTCGTTGTAGTTGATATAGCCCCATCCATAGATAAAACTCTGACGAATGACGTAGTTAGCGGCATTGTAGAGATTTTTGGATTTAAAAGCTAATTCATCAATCAGTGGGAAACGGTGTTCCGTAGATTTAATGATATGTCGCTCTGTTAGTTGCATCCAGACTCTCCATTCGTAACGAGCGAAAAAATTTCATTTAACTCTCGTGACTATATAATAGTCCTATTGTTTATTGATGCTTACCATCTTAATGAAGTTTTATAATACCAGACGATCGGTTTCCTAGACATCTAAATTTAAACCCACATCTTGCACCATTCTCCAGAACAGGCAAGATGCCTGTTCCACAAAGAATAGATTTTCTTGTGGAACGGGCCGGAGAACCCGTTCATAAAAGGCTTATTCACAATGGTGCAACATCTCAGTTTAAACCCAGATGGGACACAACCGCAGCCGAAAACGATCGCACCTTGACTCCGCAGCAGTTCACCAATTGTTAAAATGAGTTTGGCCATCGGGGCGGATTGCCGGGACTCGGAGAACAAACTCCCATCTAAACCCCATGCACACGAATGATATAATTCCATTACTCTCAAACCCGAAAATGCTCAAGAGTCAAACTACTCATTTAGCTGACGGGCCATGGGCCTTTGCATTTTCCTCACTGTAAAACGCCCTAGAGGGAAAAAAATCAGAGTATCTCTACGGCAAGTCCAACATACCGTGAATGGGGCGGTTGGAAGCCAACACCAGAATTTTTGATTTGGTTTGCGGGAGTATGTCACTTAAGATAGGCTAATTCAGTTGCTAGCGCTTTGGGGAAGTGGACAGTTCTTTAACTTATGTTAATTCCACTAGATTACTACCGGATTTTGGGTCTACCGATTCAAGCTACTGCCGAACAGTTGCAGCAGGCTCACCGCGATCGAACTTTACAGCTTCCGCGCCGGGAGTATTCTGAAGTTGCGATCGTCGCCCGCAAACAACTGCTCGATGAAGCCTGCGCCGTTCTGTCAGACTCAGAGGGGCGCAAAGCTTACGATGCCAATTTTTTAGCCAAAACTTACGATCGAGAGTCGGAAGCGGCACAGGAAGCCAAGCACCAGAGGTCAAAAACCTCAGCAGGCCCGGCCACCTTCCTGCAAGACGCAGGAGAAACCGTTCCGGCAGAGTCCAAGGCTTTAGAGGCTGCTCCCGACCCCCACACTCCAAGTATTGAAATCGATGACAACCAATTCGTAGGAGCCCTGCTCATACTGCAAGAACTGGGAGAATACGAACTCGTACAGAAGCTGGGTCGCCCGTATCTTAACAATGGCAGCATCGCGATCGCAGAAGGTCGTTTCGGCGACCCGCAGCTCGTGAGGCCAGATATAGTTTTAACCGTCAGCCTTGCCTGTCTAGAACTCGGCCGCGAACAGTGGCAGCAAGGTCAGTACGAAAATGCCGCAAAATCATTAGAAGCAGGTCAAGAATTGCTGCTGCGCGAAAGCCTATTTGCAAGCGTGAGGGGTGAAATGCAAGCCGACATATACAAACTCCGTCCGTACAACATTTTAGAGCTATTATCACTTCCCGAAGAAAAAGTCGCTGAGCGTCGCAAGGGACTGGAAATCCTGCGAGAAATGCTTCAAGAACGAGGCGGTATCGACGGTTCGGGAGACGATCGATCGGGTTTAGGAATAGAAGACTTCCTCCGGTTCGTGCAGCAAATGCGTAAACACCTAACTAGCAGCGAGCAGCAGGCGCTATTTGAAGCCGAAGCCGGTCGCCCCTCCGCAGTCGCCACTTACCTCTCGGTCTACACCCTGTTAGCCCAAGGATTTGCCGCCAGACAGCCATCGATGATCCGTCGGGCAAAGCTGATGCTGATGCAGCTCGGTCGCCGCCAAGATGTTCACCTGGAAAAAGCCGTCTGTTCCCTGCTGCTGGGCCAGACAGAAGAAGCCAGCAGAGCCCTCGAACTCAGTTCGGAAAAAGAACCCCTGGCCTTCATTCGCGAACATTCCCAAGATTCACCCGACTTGTTGCCCGGACTGTGCTTGTACGCCGAACACTGGCTACAAGAAGAAGTGTTTCCCCACTTCCGCGACTTGGCCAACGAGTCAGTGTCCTTGAAAGACTACTTTGCTGACCCGAAAGTACAAGCTTACCTAGAAGCTTTGCCACAGGACGCAGAAACCGCCAACGAATGGGTCGTGGTGCAGCCCCGCGCCGGCAAGCAGCCAGGGCGACTGCAACCGACAGCAGGTCGATCGCCCGCTGCCATACCCGCACAGCCACCCACAGCCAAGCAGGGAGCCAGTACGGTCACTTTGACCCCCGTACCGGGCGAGGCTTCCACCGCAGCTTCGGGAACGAAATCCCCGGCAACGGTGGCCACGCCGAGCGCTGTTGCCCCTGTCTCTCTCCCGATAGCTACAGTGCCACACCCAGCAGAATCGACTTCCAAACATCGCAGACGCCAACATTCAGGGCGCAGCGGAGCCAGCGGCAAGGGGCTAAAGGGCGATTTGGTCGATCGAGCGCGCACCAAGGCAACAGAAATTACCGCCCAAGTCAAGTCCATGCCTCCAAACAAGCTGGCTTTGCTTCTAGTGGCAGGTGTCCTGAGCCTGTTATTCCTGTGGTTAATACTCAGTCTGTTGGCTAGCGCGATGCAAGCCCTATCGGGCCCCCTCCAAGGAGAGCAAGCCCTGGTTCGCCTGGAAGAACCGCCCATAGAAATCCCTGCCTTGGCCGCAACCCCAGAACCGAGCGCCACAGGCGCAGTGTCGGGAGCAATCACTGAGGAATCAGCCGGACAAATAGTTCAAAGCTGGCTATCGGCGAAAGCAGCAGCTTTGGGCCCCAATCACGCTGTCGAAGAATTAAAGCAAGTTCTGACAGAACCGGCTTTGTCTCGCTGGCAATTGATGGCGGAAGCTCAACAGCGTAACAACGCGCACCAGCGTTATGTACACAAGCTGCAAGTTAATGGAGTTACCACAAATCCGACTAATCCCGATCGCGCCCAAGTAGATGCCCAAGTAGCGGAAAAAGCCGAAGTGTTCGATCGTTCTCAACTCGTTTCTTCCCGCAATGAAAACCTGCGGGTGCGCTACGACTTGATCCGTCAAGAGGGACAGTGGCGGATTATGGATTGGCAAGTGATTAAGTAAGAAATTGGTAATTAGTAATTGGTAATTGGTAATTTCTGCTTGCTAATTACTAATTCCCAATTTCTGATTATTAGGTGAGTTTTTAATATCAAATCCGTTAGCATCGGAATAGTAAATTCGAGTTCACTGTTGACTGTTGACTGTTGACTGTTGACTGTTGAAAGTGAACAGTGAACAGTCAACATCATTCCGGTGTTACCGGAAATGATATAATTCCAAAAGCGGGAGTTTTGAAGTGCAGATTATTGTTGAAGGCTGGCGTTTTATTTATCATTCCTATTGCGTAGTCAATCAATTTCAACTGCTGGAAATGCTCGATCGCCCGCGAGGACAAATTGAGCTTTTCCACCGCGATATGCCCTACATAGATGCAGCTTGGGAGACGAAAATTAGTTTGTTCGATCGCCCAAATGAAACATTACTCCGCAGCGTTAAGAGTCCGGCGGTAAATCAGTCAGCCGATGTTACGCTGCGAATGTACTGCCCGTGGAACTTCTGGGCATCCAGCAGCGCCGAAACTTGGGTATTTGCAGCGACAGAATGGGGTATTATTACTCGTAGAGGATTAAGAGCGATCGGGGTTAAGTCGATCGCAGAAACTCAGATTAACTCAGAAGTAAAAATTATTACACCGTCGGCCTGGTCAAAAGCCGGCTTAATTCGCAGCGGTGTTGAGGCCGATCGCATTGCCGTCGTACCTTTGGGAGTCGATCCTAAGATTTATTATCCTGCTGCGGGCGATCGGCGTCAATCGCTGCGCGAAAGTTTCGGCTGGTCAAACTATTTTATATTTTTAAACATCGGAGGACAAACGGATCGCAAAGGTATTCGCCCTTTATTAAAAGCCTTCGCTGCGGTAGTTGACAAATATCCAGATGCGAGATTAGTTTTAAAAGGTTCTGAACTGCTTTATCCGTCGAGAGATGAGATTGCTGAAGCCAGCCGAGTTATGCTCAACGATGCCGAAAGAGCGAGGGTTTTACCGAGATTAATTTATACTGGTACCCAGCTATCTTTTGCTCAAATAGCTGAGTTTTACCAAGCAGCCGATGCTTATGTTTCTCCCTATTTGGCAGAAGGTTTTAATCTGCCGGTGTTGGAAGCTGCTGCTTGTGGTTTGCCGGTTATTTGCACGGCGGGCGGCGCTACAGATGATTTTACGCGATCGGACTTTGCACTGCGGATTGAAAGTAAATTTATGAGTGTGGTAAGTGACGGGGAAACGTTATTTATCTTAGCTCCAGAGGGGGAACATTTGATTGATTTGATGTGCAGGGCGATCGAACAGCCTGGATTGGCTGCGAAAGCGAGGGTTGCGGGCCCGGCTTTTGTGGCTGAAAATTTTACTTGGAGGCGCGTAGTCGATCGATTGCTTGAGGTTATGGGAGGAGATAAAAAGAGAGAGGAGGGGTCTATTTTTGAGCCAATAATTTTGTAGTTTGGGCGTTTCAAGCCCTAGATGGGGAAATAGGTTTTTTCCGGCAGAGCGGGGATATGGCATCCTGCTTACCTCCAAGTTTCAATCCCTGATAGGGTTTTAGGTTTTTTCCGGCTCAAGAAAGTTAGGCCTAACGTGCAAGATCGGAGTTTCAATCCCTGATAGGGTTTTAGGTTTTTTCCGGCTTGGGTTAAGCGTGACGAGCTAGCGCTGTTTGAAGTTTCAATCCCTGATAGGGTTTTAGGTTTTTTCCGGCTTTACCGCCTTCAAAAATTCTGCCTGCAAAATCCAAGTTTCAATCCCTGATAGGGTTTTAGGTTTTTTCCGGCCAACCTTGACGCGGTAGCGTTCTGCTCTACTCTTGTTTCAATCCCTGATAGGGTTTTAGGTTTTTTCCGGCCTCAGTCGCAGCCTTTTTTGACGCAGAACTGGTAATTCTTGTTTCAATCCCTGATAGGGTTTTAGGTTTTTTCCGGCTTACCTGTAGTAATCCGTATCCCCGGTCAACAACCTCGTTTCAATCCCTGATAGGGTTTTAGGTTTTTTCCGGCGGGGAAACGAAATTTGCACTGAATTCGTAAACCAGGGTTTCAATCCCTGATAGGGTTTTAGGTTTTTTCCGGCCCTTCGTAGGCGACGGGAGCAGATTCTTCTTTGTTGTTTCAATCCCTGATAGGGTTTTAGGTTTTTTCCGGCCTAAAGCAACTTCATTGGCCAATTCGACAGAATCCAAGTTTCAATCCCTGATAGGGTTTTAGGTTTTTTCCGGCTCGCACTTTAAGCCATTGAGGGCTGTAGAGGGATTGGTTTCAATCCCTGATAGGGTTTTAGGTTTTTTCCGGCAAAGCACTAATTTGTCCAAACTCCGACACCCTGGGTTTCAATCCCTGATAGGGTTTTAGGTTTTTTCCGGCTTGTTGTCTTTGTCGCGAAATGCGCGACCAGTTGCGTTTCAATCCCTGATAGGGTTTTAGGTTTTTTCCGGCTTGTCCGAACCTTCTCGGAATTTTTGGGTTGGGGTTTCAATCCCTGATAGGGTTTTAGGTTTTTTCCGGCTCTCCTCATCCCTCGTCATGAGCAAATATGTCCCATTTATTAGCGTTTCAATCCCTGATAGGGTTTTAGGTTTTTTCCGGCTTTATATTAAATTCTTACTACGCTTTATTTTTTAAGTTTCAATCCCTGATAGGGTTTTAGGTTTTTTCCGGCACTGAATAACGTAGTTGAAAAGAAATATCATGTGTGTTTCAATCCCTGATAGGGTTTTAGGTTTTTTCCGGCTTGCCGGGCCCGTTACAGACACTTCCGCGATCGAGTTTCAATCCCTGATAGGGTTTTAGGTTTTTTCCGGCTGGGGTTGCATCTACCCCTAAATTTGTATCAAAGTTTCAATCCCTGATAGGGTTTTAGGTTTTTTCCGGCGATTTTATTTTGCCGTACTTTGCAACTAAAACGGTTTCAATCCCTGATAGGGTTTTAGGTTTTTTCCGGCATGCTGGACTACCTTCAATTACTCGGTGAGCGTGTTTCAATCCCTGATAGGGTTTTAGGTTTTTTCCGGCCTAACTGAGATTGCAAGTCAAATTGTTCCATATTAAGTTTCAATCCCTGATAGGGTTTTAGGTTTTTTCCGGCTTTCCTACAATTTGGTTTTCTGGTGAAATTGATGGTTTCAATCCCTGATAGGGTTTTAGGTTTTTTCCGGCCTGTGTCGTCGCCGATCGCGATCGCTGATGATTCTTCTGTTTCAATCCCTGATAGGGTTTTAGGTTTTTTCCGGCGGGAAAAGAGCTAAAACAATAACCAACAAATCGGCGGTTTCAATCCCTGATAGGGTTTTAGGTTTTTTCCGGCTATTCACTCCATCGGCAGCGCCTTATCTACCAACGTTTCAATCCCTGATAGGGTTTTAGGTTTTTTCCGGCAAGTTGCTGAACTTGATAATGATGAATTAATAGTTTCAATCCCTGATAGGGTTTTAGGTTTTTTCCGGCGCAGCGGGGATTTCCACAATTTCCGCTGCAAGCTACTTGTTTCAATCCCTGATAGGGTTTTAGGTTTTTTCCGGCGATATTCGACGCCCAACGGTTTGCTAATAGGATTAAGTTTCAATCCCTGATAGGGTTTTAGGTTTTTTCCGGCTCAAGTAAGATCCGATATCACTTGGCAAGGTACTGTTTCAATCCCTGATAGGGTTTTAGGTTTTTTCCGGCCGGGGATGATGCTAGCAATTGCACGTAAATAAAGAGGAGTTTCAATCCCTGATAGGGTTTTAGGTTTTTTCCGGCGGCTGGAAAATACCCCTAAAATCAAACGGACTCCCAAAGTTTCAATCCCTGATAGGGTTTTAGGTTTTTTCCGGCTCAAGGATATCAACAACGCTGTCGCTGGCGACCAAGTTTCAATCCCTGATAGGGTTTTAGGTTTTTTCCGGCAATTTTTTAGATGGGTTTTTTGCTGAATAATCCCTTGAGTTTCAATCCCTGATAGGGTTTTAGGTTTTTTCCGGCTTACCTACCACCTCGCAAGAGGTCAAAAACTTTACAAGTTTCAATCCCTGATAGGGTTTTAGGTTTTTTCCGGCCCTTTATAGGAGTGCTCTTGTTGAATGTGATTTGAAGTTTCAATCCCTGATAGGGTTTTAGGTTTTTTCCGGCGTTGCGCGATATTATCGGTTTGCCATTTGAAAAAAGTTTCAATCCCTGATAGGGTTTTAGGTTTTTTCCGGCAAGCGAGTTGACTATCTCAGTAGCTTTGCCGCCGGTTTCAATCCCTGATAGGGTTTTAGGTTTTTTCCGGCCCGACTGAGTAACGACTTCCCCCGCAGTTCATTACCGTTTCAATCCCTGATAGGGTTTTAGGTTTTTTCCGGCTTCTTGATTTTTAGCAGCAGCAGTGGCTTTAATCTGTGTTTCAATCCCTGATAGGGTTTTAGGTTTTTTCCGGCAGTACCCGGTACAAGGATTTACGGTGTGGGAAAAGGGGTTTCAATCCCTGATAGGGTTTTAGGTTTTTTCCGGCGCTAGATACTACTGAGTCTGTTGTTAGTAAATGGGGTTTCAATCCCTGATAGGGTTTTAGGTTTTTTCCGGCCCAAAACCGCCCCAGTCAAAAGTCTGCTGTCAGGTTTCAATCCCTGATAGGGTTTTAGGTTTTTTCCGGCTTAATTTTTTTAAATCTATGCTGCTTCGTAGATGTTTCAATCCCTGATAGGGTTTTAGGTTTTTTCCGGCTAAGCGGTACGTCGGAACGTTCCGATGAGGTAGGTTTCAATCCCTGATAGGGTTTTAGGTTTTTTCCGGCCCTAGGAATCATTAGATCGACTTCTACACCGTTGTTTCAATCCCTGATAGGGTTTTAGGTTTTTTCCGGCGGTAATGAAGCCTCGCAATTACTTCAGCTTGAAGTGGGTTTCAATCCCTGATAGGGTTTTAGGTTTTTTCCGGCGTTGGGAGGAATTTCTTATCGGTGAAAATCGCTTGAGTTTCAATCCCTGATAGGGTTTTAGGTTTTTTCCGGCTAGCCCAGCAAGGTCAAGCACTCGATTTCTAGCCGTTTCAATCCCTGATAGGGTTTTAGGTTTTTTCCGGCGCTGGTGGCTAGGGAATAGATGAGCTTTGGCAATTTTGTTTCAATCCCTGATAGGGTTTTAGGTTTTTTCCGGCCGCCCGTTCCAGAAGCCTTGGTGTATTTGGTTTTCAAGGTGCAGTTGCGTCCATCTAAAATAAAAGTACCATTCCAGCCTTCGGCTTGTCAATACCTTAGTTTCCATACTCACTCCAAAACCTTGTCCTGTAAAGCTTTCAGACTTTGCGTCTAGCTTTTTTTCACACGAGGGGCATCAAACTCTTGCTGCACATGAGTTTGAGCCGAAAAATTTGATACTCGGATTTTAACACCTACCCCTTGACGCAAACTCAGCAAAAAATATTCTGCGCTCAACCGGCTCTCCCCCACCAATACCTTCGATCTTACCCTGACAGCCAGCGCACAGCGGAAAAAACCAAATACTGTCTTCCTTGGGTTGGATGACTTTGTTCGGCGTGGCATCGTAACTTAGCACAGTTTCAACAGATACGGCAATGGCGCCGCTTGTTGGATGACTTTGTTCGGCGTGGCATCGTAACTTAGACTTGAGTTCTAGCCGGAATCAATCTCCTCAACAGGTTGCATGACTTTGTTCGGCGGGGCGATCGTAACTTAGACTTGAGTCCTAGCCGGAATCAATCTCCTCAAACTATTCCGCCAACCAGAAAGCAAAGCGATTAAAAAACAACTCCGATCTATCAAAAAAAATTAGCTCATATTCAACAGCTAACGACTTAGACACTTATCTCTAAAATCTCACGAAAAAGCCATATAAAAGCTGCCAAGTCGTAGACTTATCAAAATCTATGCTTTAGAAAATCCCAGACCACAACTTATATTTTACCGAAATTGAATTCCCAATTAATTGCTAGGCGTGATTTGCCGCGACTTCTTCAGCGAAACCTAAACTTTCAATAAATAGCGAATTTTTACCTGCCATATTTGCGGTATTTGCGCTTCGCGGTTGCGAAAAATATTATTGGCGAATGGCCTAAAAATTGCCCAAATTAACTTAAAATCAGTAGAGTGGCATTTACCTTAAAACTCCCGATGACAAAAGCCGAAATTATCACCAAAAACATCACAGTTCCTAACGGGGATTTGGAAATAGCTGCATACCTAGCCCAGCCAGCCTCCCCAGGACAATTTCCCGCAGTTATCGTGATTCAAGAAATCTTCGGCGTCAACTCGCACATCCGCGAAGTTACTGAAAGAATAGCAAAAGAAGGATATGTGGCGATCGCCCCAGCCATTTACCAGCGTCAAGCCCCCGGCTTTGAAACCGGCTACACACCCGAAGCCATCCAAATCGGCAAAGAATACAAAGAAAAAACCACAGCTTCCGAACTTCTGGGCGATATCCAAGCCACCATCGATTACCTCAAAACTCTACCCTCTGTCAAACCAGAAAGTTTTGGCTGCATCGGTTTCTGCTTTGGAGGGCACGTCGCCTACCTAGCCGCTACTTTGCCCGAAATCAAGGCTACAGCGTCGTTCTACGGCGCCGGTATCGCCACCCAAACCCCCGGCGGCGGCACCCCCACGATCGCCCGCACAGCAGACATTAAAGGCACTCTCTACGCCTTTTTTGGCACTCAAGACCCCAGCATTCCCTTAGAACAAGTTGACCAAATCGCCGCCGAATTGCAAAAACACAGTATTTCTCACCAAATTTTCCGCTACAATGCCGATCACGGCTTCTTCTGCGACCACCGCGGCAGTTACGACGCTACGGCAGCAGCCGACTCGTGGGTGCAGGTGAAGCAGCTATTTCATCAGCAACTTCAACCAGCTTAGAGAGTGGGAGATGGGGAGATAGGGAGATGGGGAGAGTGGGAAATTTTTTTCTACTGACGACTGCCAACTAAATTACTGACAACTGACAACTAAACTGACATGAATTCCAAATCTACAGGTTCTCAAAGCGCAAAACCATCCTTTTCAATGGATGATTTTGCTAAAGCCCTCGAACAGCACAATTATGAGTTCCAGAAGGGACAAGTAGTGCGCGGCAAAGTGTTCGAGTACGACTCAAACGGCGCGTATGTTGATATCGGCGGCAAGTCTTCGGCTTTTTTGCCGATCGAAGAGGCTGCTTTGAGAACAGTAACGGATTTGTCGGAAGTGGTTCCGCTGGACGAGGAACGGGACTTTTTGATTATCCGCGAACAAGATGCAGATGGCCAAGTTACTTTGTCTCTGCGCCAGTTACAAATTCAGCAAGCTTGGGAAGATTTAGTCGAATTGCAAGAAACCGGTAAAGTTCTTCAGGTGCGGGTTTCTGGCGCAAATAAGGGCGGTGTGACTGTAGATGTTCAGGGAATGCGCGGCTTTATTCCCCGATCGCACTTAGTCGATCGCGATAACCTAGAATCGCTGATCGGTCAATCTTTGAGCGTTAATTTCTTGGAGGTCGATCGCGAACGGGAAAAACTCGTACTTTCCCAGCGGATGGCCACTCAATCGAATGCTTTCAAGGACTTGCAAATTGGTCAGTTGGTGGAAGGAAAAGTCAGCAGCATCAAGCCTTTTGGCGTGTTTGTGGACTTGGAAGGAGTTAGCGGTTTGCTGCACATCAAGCAAGTCAGCCAAAAATATATTGATAACCTTGGCAAGGTGTTTGCTCCCGGTCAACCCCTGAAAGCGATCGTGCTTGACCTCGATGAAAGTCGTGGCCGAATTTCACTTTCTACGCGGGTACTAGAAAATTACCCAGGGGAAATGGTGGATAAGATGGCGGATGTTATGGAGACTGCTGAAGAGCGATCGGAACGTGCTAGAAAGACTCTTTCTTAAGGCTTGATCTAATTACCACCCCGACTTCTTTAAGAAGTCGGGGTTCTAAGAGTGCGATCGTTTTACGTTTAATTAAGTTGATTTACTTATTTTGCATTTTACATCGACTTCTTATACCAGTTTCCCAAAAGAATCCCACTATAGCAATCGTCGCATCATTTAGGAATTTCTTACTCCCTCCCCTTACCAAGGGGAGGGTTGGGGTGGGGTAAAAAATTTACGACTCCTGCAAGGATTGCTATATAGGCTAACTCCAAACCCCTATCCAGTAAGTTAATACCTCTCGCCCATCAAAAATCCCAAATAGTCTTACGTCTTCCTTTCCCTATCTAACTCCATTTTTAGCGTTCGTTACTTAACCCCATTAGCTACTACTCCCAATACTTTAAAATCTGCTACATTTAGTTGATCTAAAGCTTTGCTTACCATGCCGCGATCGGTTTTTTCTATTTTTACTATCAGCACTGTACCATCAGTTTGAGACGCTAGTAAATGGCCGTCTGCTAAACCAATTAAAGGTGGCGTATCGTAAATCACTAAATCAAATAACGCTAGAAATTGTTCCATTAAATAGTGCATCTTTCTCGAAGAAAGTAATGTAATTGGGTCTGAGGGAATAGTACCAGCAGTCAGGACAAAAAGATTGTCATCGTCGGGTAATCGCTGAATAGCCTCATTTAAGCTTAAATCAGAACTTAAAACATTACTTAAACCTTTCATATTTGATAAGCCAAGATATGTGTGCAGTTGAGGCACACGCATATTAGCATCCACTAATAATACTCGTTTACCAACAGCAGAAGCAGTTTTAGCTAAATAAAGTGCTACAGTTGACTTACCCTCACCTTTAATGGTCGAAGTGATGGTTAAAGAACTTATTGGGTGTTCAGCATTTAATAATTGAATATTTGTGTATAAGTAGTGAAATGCCTCGACTACAGGAAAATCTTTGTAATTTGAAACTATTATTCGTTTTAAGCTTGCACTGTTAGTATTTGAACTTACGCTAGTGAATTTAGCTGGAACACGTTCACCTCGACCAGATTTAATTTTCATCGCTTTGGCGATCGGAATGACTCCCAAAATAGGGCGTTTAGTTGCTGATTTAATTTCTTCGGGAGTATGGAAAACAGTATTTAAAACTTCTACTAGGAAACCTATAGCAATGCCTAGTAAAGTGCTAATAACGATCGCAATGGCTAGGTGGCGACGGGTTGGTTTTTCTGTTACTGGGTAAAAATCACCATTTTCGTTTGTGATTAACTGTGGTTTAGATATAATTTGCCAAGAGCCATCAATTTGACCAGCATCTAGTTGTAAAGTTTTTTGTTTTTCGAGGAAGAGTTTGAGATTATCTTTAGCTAGTTCTAGTTTTAATTGTATGTCATCATAGCGAAGTTGAGCTTGAGGCATTTGAGTGATTTTTGCTTGCAGTGAATTTTGGCTATTAGTTATCAATCGCTCGCGAGCTTCCAACTGTTTTAGTTGTGATTGCATCTGCAAGAGGACAATATCAGCTTCTTTTTTGATTAAATCACGCAAACTTTGCTGCTTTTCCCGCAAAGATTGAATGGGAAGGCTATTTTCATAAAATTGAGTAGAGCTTAAAGCTAATTGCGACTCTATTTCATTTACTTTGCTAATTAAATTTTCATAGGATTTGGGGCTAATATCAATAATCCAACGATTATCGCCCGTTAACGCTCTTTTTTTGTAGCTTTCATATTGAAGCCTACTTTCTGCCAGTTGTGCTTGCACTTCTAGGCGACGATTAGTTAAATTATCGAGCTGATCTGATAGGCTGCGGCTGCGTAGTTCGGGTTGATTAAAGTTATACTGAAGCCTTAACATTTGTAATTCTTGTTGCAATTTATCGACTCTCTGCTGGAGTGGGGGCAGTTGTCGATCTATAAAATCAATACTTTGTTTGCTAACTTTCAAACGCTCTTTATCCATATATTCTAGGTAATATTTTGCAGTTTCATCCAGCACATATTGGATGCGCTTTGGATCTCGATCGCGATAGCTAATATCTATGAGTTTAGTACCACCCTGCTTCCCATCTCGCAAGAAAGTAATACGTTGGATAGTCAAGCGGCTACTGAGACTTTTATAGTCAAACTTTGGATATTTTGTTTGCAATTTATTGACTAATGGTAGTAACACTTCTGGGCTTTTTAAAACCCGCGCTAAACTTTGATAATCCACCGAGGAACCGTCTTCCGCTGATGATTTAATTTTGTTCAAGTCTGTGATGCCTAAACTGTTATTTTGAGCTTGAACCAATAGTTTTGATAGCCGATCGTCAGCCGTAATCGGTTCTGCTAAAACTGTGAATTTTCCTTCATACTCAGTAATAGAGTTTTTGGCAGCCCTGAGCACGAAACTACCGCTTAAAGTAGCTATGCTGGCAGCTACTATGCCCATCACCAGAAGGCGACGTTTGATGACAGCTAGTACCCAATTCATATCAAGAACTTGGTCATCCTCTGCTGGGGTACTAGCTAGGTAATTAGCGGAGGGAGCAGACAAATATTGACCATTAAGGTCATTTTTGATGGAAGACAACAGTTTTTTATCCATAGCAAGAATCTTATTTAATTCCTAATTTCCGAATAGTCTGAGTAGCTCTATCAGTCGGGTGGGAACGAGAATTCCACCAATAATATTACTAGCTGGTGAGAAAACAGTATTAATGTTGTCTACGAATATAGCAGTCCTCGATCGTGCCACTATAATTATGTCATTATCTTGAATCAGTGGGTTGCTTTGAGCGTCGATTCCTTGATTAAAGTTAATTGATACTTGCGATCGAGATATCGTGCCATTAGGATTTAGCCTGATCAGTTCCACATATCTAGAGTTAGCGCGATTTGGTCGAAAACCTCCCGCACTCATAATTGCTTGATTTAAGGTAGTATTAGGAGGTAATTTGAGTCCACCCGGAGCATTGACTTCTCCGATAACACTTACTTGCAAAGTCGCCGGAGCAAAGCTAGCAGTAGCTAGAACAGAAACTTCTCCGGGGTCGATCGCCGTCGCTGTCGGGACAAAGATGATATCCCCTTCTTGTAGTATAGTATCTTGAGAGGTATCTTGTTCTTGCAAATATTGCCAGAGGTTAATAGTTCTAATTTGTTGTTGGCCACTTCTAGTATAACGTTGGAGTTGGATTTGCCGAATATCAGCGATTGATGTTATGCCACCAGCTAGTTGTAGAGCTCGAATGATGGTCGGTTGTCCGCTGGTTCTTTCACCATTTCGGGTATCACCACCAATGGCTACATATCTACCCGGACGCTTCACCTCTCCGAATACTGAGACAGTACGGGGTTGATCTGCTGGTATAGAAAAATTAGATTCACTAAGTTGATTTGTTTCTGCTAAATTAATGGTTTCTTGAGGGGGAACCAAGATTTGATCTCCATCTCGCAACGTGATATCTTGGCTGCTCTGACCAGTTTGTAAATAATCCCACAGATTATAAGTGATAGTTATTTCTTTGTTAGCCGTAAGCCGACGCCGCACAATTACTCGTCGAATATCAGCGCTAGCTCGAATACCCCCAGCTTTTTCTAAAGCTTGAGGAAGCGTGGGAAACTGAATCGATGGTCTAGTTCCACCTCCATTAGCTAGGGGTAATAAGTAAGAGCCCGGACGACTTATTTCACCCGATAACCAAATATTAAGCGGGCGGGCAGCTTGTAAGCTGATTGTAACTAAAGGTCTTTTTACGACCTTACCATAAGCTCTAGTGATAACTTGGGCTGCCTGTTCTAAAGTTAATCCTTGAAGGGAAACACTACCAATAATGGGGATTTGAATAGCTCCCCCAGCGGGAATTTGATACTCCCCACTAAGCTGAGGCAGATCGTAGATATCAATTTTAATATTGTCTCCACCACCTAGATAGTAATCAGTATTAATACTTGTTGCGGGGGCTGGCGACTGAGCGAGGTTGGTTTGAGGGTAGGAGAGAGTGAGTACGAGCGCCAGCAGTGGCAGTTGTAAAGCACGGAGAGTAAGCCATTTCATAGGTAGTAACAAATTTATGATAGAGGTAAAGCCATGAAAGATATTTTAAGAATGCCGATGTTTGCGTTGATGCTATTGTGTTTAACGCTTATCGTGTTTGTGACTATTTATATTTTAGCTGCACGCCATCCGAAATTGAGTGGCACATTAGAAAAGATTTTTGTGGGCATACTTTTTTTTACCATCACTGGTGGTTCGGGGATCACGGCAATGCCCTTTACCAAACTCCATCCTAACGTTTTCTACAACTTAGAAACTACACCCCCAACGATGATTGCTCAAATTGCCATTTATGGGGGCATGATATTAATGCTATTTCCCCGCTTAACTAAAACTACCCAAAAAACAGTTTCTATGTGCATTAAATGGATAGCAGGAGACATTTTTTTAGGTGTGTTTTTGTTGATTATGACTTTATCGGGCTTGTGGTCACAAACTCCTGAAATTACTTTTAGGGCTATTTTTGCTATTTGGGTAGTAACACTGGCTTCTATTTATGTAGGGACAGTGTATAGTTGGTTAGAAATTTATGGATTATTGAGATGGCTAACTGGTTTATTAGCTTTATGGTCACTTGTGAAAACAAATGCAGCGCCGGACGGTTGTTGGACAGGAGTTTTAGGTCATAAAAACCCTTTTTCTTTTCAAATGGCTAATACAGCTTCTTTATGGCTTTTATATGCTTTTAAGGATCGTAAGTATCGATATTTATCATTATTTATAACTTTAATAGCTTTAGTAGGATTGCAAAAAGGTTGTAGTGGTGCTAGTCGGATTTTGACAGTGGTATTAATCAGTTTGTGGAGTTATTTAGCCCTCTTAAAAAAATTACCTGTAAAATGGGCTTTTCTCTGCTTTATCTTATTTTTGGTCGGTAGTATAGGTATAAGTATTTTGGTATTAAATAATTTAGAGGCTATTATTGTGGATGGTTTGAAAAAAGATATGACTTTAACAGGTAGAACCGATTTTTGGCCTTTAATTATTGATCGAATTAATCAAAACAATCCCATATTTGGTTATGGAATACAAGGATTTTGGCAGTGGTGGCGTCGCTCGGAAAATCCCGCTTACGGAATTGTAGTAGCTAAAACTGGTTTTGTGCCACCCCACTCTCACAATGGTTTTATTGATATACTTTGCGAACTGGGTTGGGCCGGACTCTTGTTGTTTATTGGGTCATTCTTGAATAATATATTTAGAGGTATAAAGTACCTAGTTAAAGGAACTTTTCCAGAGTCAGGTTTGCCTTTGTATTTATTAACATTTATGCTAATGACCAATTTGACAGAGGGGGGACTATTGGGGGTTGGTACTTATTGGTGTTGGTATGTAGTTTTATCGGTAAAATTGAGCTTAGATAGGACAGCTAAGGATAATCCACACTGATGATGTCAGCGTTTGGTCAGGCCTATTAGGAGAATCTTTACAAAGAATAGGCATCTCCCCCACTTCTTAAAGAAGTCGGGGCTTTAACACCGATCGCGTTTTACGTTTAATTAAGTGGGCTTACTTAATATGACTCGCAATTGTTTCACTCTCCACCGTGGCTTCCACTGGCCAAGAATTTTCCATCTCTAGTGTTTGTTTCGGCTGATAAACTGCCAAGTCGAACCAGAAAGTCGTACCCACATTAACTTCGCTAACTAAATTAATTTTAGTGTGGTGCTTGTCAATAATGTTTCTGACAATAGAAAGACCTAATCCCGTTCCTTCTAAAGTGTGTACTCGGTTTTCTACCCGGAAAAAGCGATCGAAGATTGCTTGTTGGTCTTCAGGATCTATGCCAATTCCCGTATCAGAAATTTCGATCCGCACTACCGGAAAATGTTTGGCATCCGGTGACAAGTTTTGGTTGAGGGATTGACCGTCTTTGTGAGTGGACGCCTCCGGCTCTAGCAAATACGCTCGAATTGCCACCTTGCCGCCGGACTGAGTAAATTTTAAGGCATTTCCTACTAAATTTGCAAATACTTGCAGCAGCAAATCGTAATGACCTAAAGCAGGTGGCAAATACGGGTCAACTTCTTGCTCTAATTCAATGCCTTTATCCTTAGCATTTAACTGATAAGTCCGCAGGGTTTGTTCGACAGCTTGCGGGAGGTCAACCGCCTCCAAGTGATAAACTCGGCAGGATTCCAGTCGCGACAAGTCTAACACGTCGTTAACTAAACGAGTTAGTCGATCGGTTTCTCGATTGGCAATTTCTAGGAATTCCCTGCGCTCGCTTTCTAGAAGGTCTTCTCCGTACTCGTGGAGAGTCTCGATAAAAGATTTGATATTAAATAAAGGCGTTCTCAATTCGTGAGAAACATTGCTGATAAAATTGCTTTTAGCCTCATTTAGTTCTACTTCGCGAGTAATGTCCTGCACTGTCATTGCAATGCCTTTGAGACTTTCTCGGTAATTTCCTGAACCTTGATGCTTGGAGGTTTGCTCGTAGAAAGTACACTCTACAGCTAGCGGGCGTTGTGGTTCGGTACAGGTATCTTCCTCATGGCGGATGCAGCTTTTGCACAGCGGTTCGGCACCGGGCGCTTTGTGCAGAATGACTGTAGTTAAAACAATGCGAATTGTACGGTTAACTGGTTCGCTCATCGAGATGCGAAATTCGCCGCCGTCGCGATCGCCCGCAGCTATTTCCTGCAAAGGTCTAGCCAACTCCTGCTGCACTTCCGAAGGCAAAATGTTGAGAACATTTACTCCGAGCGCATTTTTGCCTTCCCATCCAAAAATCCGCATCCCCGTCGGATTAACTAAAATCACCTGCAAATTTGCGTCTAATAAAAGCGCGCCATCAGCAATCGTTGATACCAAAGTTTCTAACTTAGCTTTTTCCGCTGTCAGTTCTTCAATATTTTGTTCTTCATAACTTTCGAGTTTCTGGGCCATTTCATTAAAACTGCCAATTAACTCGCCCAATTCTCCCCCTAAAGGCAGGTCAACTCGCTGCTTAAAATTCCCGCTGGCAATGTTTTTGACCCCGAAGACTAATTGTTTGATCGGCTGAGTAATTGTCAGGGCATTAAATACAGCTCCCAAAATTACCATTACCCAAATTGTCACAAATACTGCTAAAGTGACATCCCTAGTCAGATTTGAAGAGATAACTGCTGCGGGATTTGGGTTAATGCCGATCGCCAAAACTCCCAAATATTTGTCTTCATGAATTAACGGCACAAATACATCGGTAACTTCTCCATCGGGCGTCAAATGCTGCCGTACCAAAGGCAAAGAAGTTAAATTTCTCGCCTCAATATCGGCGAGAAAATTATCGGGAAGTTTGATCTGGCGGCGCAGTGTCAGGGAAGTCTCCACCTCGGATTCCGAAAAGGGTATCCCCAGGAAAATATCTCCCGCTTCGTCTGCGTAAAGCATATAGCGGACGCTGGAGGTGCTGCTGTAAAATTGGCGGGAAAAGCGGGCGACTTCGGAGCGATCGTTTTGGGCAATCAGCGGCGCCACATTTGCCGCCAACAGCAGGCCCAGGTCTCGGCCGTAACGAGTATCGTTAAGTCGGGCGTCTTGCTGGATAGTATTCACGGCCCAGAATGTCAGGCCACTCATAATTAACGACACTACGAGGGTAGCAGCGGCCATCAGGCGGGTCTGGAGGGTAAAATCCGACCACCAGCGGGCAATAATTTCTCCGATTTTGTTTAGTATGGCCAGCATTTCACCAGTTCACCCGTTCAATATTAAAAGCAAGATAAATTCAGTTGGCTTCAGATAAAATTTTCTGATGCGACTTGTCCGCTACCGCCACCGCAGAGATACCAAACTTCATTGTTACATTTCTACATTGAGATTGCTTGGCTTTCGGATGGCGGTCGATGTCGCAATTCCTAATTTTTATCGCCCAGAGCTCGGCGACCGATGTCCCGACGGCAGTAGACGCCTTCAAATTGGATGCAATCAACTGCTGCATAAGCTGTGGAGATAGCTTGTTCCAAAGTTTCTCCCGCTGCGGTGACGCCCAAAACCCGGCCGCCGTCGCTCACCAACTGCTGGTGCTTCAACTGGGTGCCGGCGTGAAAGACTTCTGCTCCTTTGGCTTCAGCTTCCTCGATACCTGTAATAACTTTGCCTTTTTGATAACTTCCAGGATAGCCCCCAGAAGCCAAAACTACGCAAACAGATGCCCCCGACTTCCAGCGAATAGAATATTCACCGAGACGCTGCTGACAGCAGGCCAGCACCAAATCTTCCAAAGGAGTTTCCAGCAGTGACAAAACCGCTTGAGTTTCGGGGTCTCCGAAACGGCAGTTGAATTCTAAGACTGTGGGTTCTCCTTCTGGCGTAATCATTAAACCTGCGTAGAGTACACCCCGGTAGTCGATTTTGCGTTTTTGCAGTGCGGCGAGGGTGGGTTCGAGAATTTCTTCTTGAATCCTTTCCATGAGTTCCGGGGTGACGATGGGCGCTGGGGCGTAGGCTCCCATACCGCCGGTGTTGGCTCCCTTGTCGCCTTCGCCGATAGCTTTGTGGTCTTGGGCCGGCAGCAAAGGTTCCACTGTGATGCCGTCGGTGAGGGCGAGAATCGAGACTTCTTGACCTGTTAAAAATTCTTCGACGACGACTCGGATGTTGTCGGTGCCGAATTCGCCTCGGAAAATGGTGTTGATGGCGCTGTGAGCCATTTTGACGGTGGTGGCAACGGTGACTCCTTTGCCTGATGCGAGTCCGTCTGCTTTAATGACTATTGGGGTTCCTTGTTCCAGAACGTATGCTTTGGCTGCTTCTGCGTCTGTAAATACGGCAGCTTTGGGTGTGGGGATGCCTGCTTCGAGCATCAATTCTTTGGCCCAGGATTTGCTGGATTCAATTTGGGCGCCGGCTTTGGTGGGGCCGAAAATCATCATTTTTCGCTGTTGGAAATAGTCGGCGATGCCTAGGGATAGGGGCAATTCGGGGCCGACGATGACTAATCCGATGTTGTTGACCATCACAAAGCGTTCGATGCCTTGGAAGTCGTCGATGTTGAGCGACAGATTTTGACAGCCTGGGGTGGTAGCTGTGCCGCCGTTGCCCGGTACGCAGAATACTTGTTTAATCCGCGTAGATTCTAGCAGTTTTTTTGCGATCGCGTGTTCGCGACCTCCGTTTCCCACAACTAAAACTTTCACAGTATCCTCACCTATAAATTGTGTTCCCTGAATGTCTGATTTTCAGTGTTGGCGTCTGTCTATCTGCTTTTTGCAGTGCTGTCAATTATGCCATGCTTGGCGCTAGGGAATTGCTAGATGTGGCACTTTTCTGGAGGAGTGAGGTTCGACTGCGGTTTCTCAATGGCTGGGAGCGTGCAATAATTAAAGACTTTAGCCGTCCAATTTTTCTAGGTTCTGCCTCGATTTAATCCTGCAATTCAAACTATTTTTTGGCTTTTAACTCTGCAATTACTGTAATTGAACCAGGGCCAAATAGCGATAAGATAGGCAGGTTGACTCTGGGGAATTTTACTCACATGAAATCAAATAAAACCGCTGCTAGTTCGTCTGCCAAATTTAAGCGGGTGGGCGTTGTCGGTGGCGGCCAGCTAGCTTCGATGATGGGGGATGCTGCTAGGGGGATCGGTATTGAATTGGTAGTACAAACTCCCCATGCTACTGACCCGGCAGTTTCTGTTGCTGCTGGTGCTGTTTTGGCTGCTGTTGATGATGTTTTGGCTACGGCTCAATTGGCGGATGACTGCGATGTTATTACTTTTGAAAATGAGTTTGTGGATTTGGATGGTTTGCGGCCGCTAGAGCGGCAAGGTGTGTTATTTCAGCCGAGTTTGTCGTCGCTTTCTCCTTTGTTGGATAAGTACGTTCAGCGCTGTTATTTACAAGGTTTGGGTTTGCCAACTCCGAGGTTTTGGGAATGGGATTGCAGCGCGGATTTGCCCCCGGAATTGTTTGATTCGGTGACGATCGACTTTCCGGCAATTTCTGTTTCCGACAGCGTGCAGATTGCAGGAGACTCGGATGCTGGATCGATCGACTTTCCCTTTGTGGTCAAAGTTCGCCGCCACGGTTATGACGGCCAAGGTACTTTTATTGTTAATGATCGGGGGAGTTTTGAGTCAATTCGTGCTACACTCCAAGGTCAGTCTTTGCTACTGGAAGAGTTTGTGCCGTTCGATCGCGAATTGGCTGTGATTGCAGCTCGATCGGCAAATGGGGAAATTGCGATTTATCCGATCGTGGAAACTCAGCAACAAAATCAGGTTTGTCATCTGGTGATTGCGCCCGCTGATATTAGTTTAGAGGTGAAAAATGAAGCTTGTGCGATCGCCCGCACTCTCCTCAACAGTTTGCAAGCTGTCGGCGTATTCGGCATTGAATTATTTTTAACCGCCGACAATAAGCTGTTAGTCAATGAAATTGCACCCCGCACTCACAACTCGGGACATTTTACGATCGATGCTTGCGAAACTTCCCAATTTGAACAGCATTTGCGCGCAGTTTGTCAACTGCCTTTAGGTAATTCGGCTCTGAAATGTGCAGGCGCTGTGATGGTAAATTTGCTAGGCTACGAGTCTGCCCAGTCCGATTATTTAGCAAAAAGACAACAACTGGCACAAATTAGTGGTGCTTTTGTCCATTGGTATGGTAAGGAAGTATCGCGTCCGGGCCGCAAACTCGGTCACGTTACAGTTGTGATCGACGCGGAGTTGGTGGCTCAAGGGCGATCGCAAGCACTGGCGATCGCTCAAACCGTAGAATCCATCTGGTATGCAAGTTAAATTGCTCAAAGCTTGCCAAAATCGGGTTAGTTGGTATATATTTAATAAAGGTTCTACTGCGACGTTGGTGACTGCCAATAATGTTTTTTTGATCTATAACTCTTAACTCTCGGGAATCAAGATGTTTGGACAGCAGTAAACTGGGCTTGTACCCAGAAACTTTAAGTCCGAGCCAACGGTACCCACCTGGTAAAATACCAGGTCAAAAGCTGAGGTAAGACGGCGTTGCGGGGAACCATTAAAATTTGGATAGAGATAGGCGCTGTGAAATATGGCTAGCCTATTTTTTTTTGAGATAAGCTGTTGCATATTTAAACTATACAAGCATTACCCTTGTTTTTGATTTGGCGACCCCATTTAATTATTAATTGTCCTTCATTTAAGAGGCGAGGCAATAAATACTCCAGCTATTCAATTGATATAAAAAGTCGATTTGCAATATATTTTATCGAAAAATAACGGATATGGAATGAGAATTAAATAACTTAGAATGCGTGATGGTTCTTGTGGGATGGGCGTCCCGCCCGCCCTGAATATACAATTTAAATGCGCGACAGCTTAGCAGTCTATTTGCAAATTTGAGATGTTCCCAATCATCTTGCGATCGCCCTATTAATAATTTCCACAAACTGATGCAGTAAAGCAGTCATTCTATTTTAGATTTGAGATTTTGGATTTTGGATTGAACCCACGGATAAATTCGGGGGCTTGAGGATTTTAGATTTGAGATTTTGGATTGATTCCACGGATAAATTACGTGGCGGGTACCACCTTTGAAATTCTTGGTCAACTCTCAGCAAAATCTCCGGCGTGGACTCGATCGCCCTTCCAATAAAAATATTTAACCAAGGTGGGCAAAAGCCCACCCTAATTCCTACTTCCCTACAGTGAAATACTCATTCTTAGCATACACGCTAATAATGCAATCTCCCAATTCAAAAAACATCCCCTCTTGCTCATCCTTAGAAAATTGCAAGTTGCCGTATTTAGAATTAATTTCCTCAGCAGTCGCCGCTTTTGCCTCCATTTCATCCGGGATAAGTCCGGTAGAACCGATATAGAAAACCAGCGGTGAAACTTTTTCCCTGTACGCTTTTTCAGCATAAGCTTCCAGTCGCTCATTCGCATTAGCTAAAGCAGCGACAAATTCGTCTCGCTTGACATCTTCTCCCTGCCATTTCGCTTGCAAAAGGCGCAGCAAACTATCTGCACCCACTTTGGCTAAAGTAGCGCTAACAATTCCGTTATCCTCCAACCCCAAAAACTCATCAAAAATCAGTTTCATCAAGTCGTCAACTTTGGTGATTTTTGTTCGGGATGACAGCGTTTTGTGTGCGAAGACAACAGGCTCATCTAAGGTGATGTCAAATGTCGGTTTTGCTAGCTTTTCGCCCGTGTTTTTGTGGTAAACTTCATAAAGGCGATCGAGAAATTTGTTGGCCGAGTGCAACTTGCCGAAGTTGAGAATGTTTTTGCTGCCGATGTCGATTTTGTAGCTGACTCGCGAATCTACTGAACCGTTGGCGATCGCACTTTTTAATTCCGTGTATTCTGTCGTCGTCGGAAAGTTGATGTAAAGGCTTTTTGACAGATAATGCTGTTTCAATTCTTCCAATTGTTCCGCAGTGTAAGCCTCGGATTCCTCCTTCAAATGAGCCGAGAGAATGCTAGAGAGAATTTTGATTTCTGCTAGTTCCTCAAACACTCCGTCAAGGCTGCCGTAACGCCCGTCAAAAGGCACGAGGGGCAAAGTCTCTAACTTAATATCGTACTCGGAACGGAAGTCAAATTCTTGCACGGGCGAACCGTCTTTTTCAAGGAGACCGCATTTTTTGAGCAAATCAAACACAGGTTTGCTGCTGATTTTGGTTCGCAGCGACTTAATATTAACTTCGCCGTCGCTGACAATGGTATAATTGTTGAAAGTATTGAGGTCTGTAACTAGAATTCCCGCCACTTCGGCGATTAAAGTTTCATCCTCAACTTTTACCAGCTTAGCTTTTCGGGTAATCAGCATATTGATGGTAGCGGTATTTTGATTGATGGCAAATGAACCCATTTGCACGTATTCGCCACCATCTAAGAATTCAGTTTTCAGCCAAGGCTTGACAAGGTTGCCGTTTTCGTCTCGCTTTCCTTCAATTCGCTTTAAACCTTTTCGCTGATAATTTTCTTGCAAGTGTTTCAAGTTGATGATGATGCTGTTGCTGTTTTCCTCCAATATCTTGATTAACTCCAGCAGGGAAATTTTATCGCTGACTTTTACCCGATCGCCAATTTCATGATTTTTCAACACATCAGGCGCAAAAACAGCCTCTTCCAAATCTTCCGTAAACTCGGCTATTTGGGCATTTGTCAAAGCTTTCGCGTGTTTTTCCGTCAAAGTAGCGTCGAAGGTGCTCGCCAGCGCATACTTAGCCGTATTTAAATTGCCGTCAGCGAGGTTAGCTTTCGCAAAAGCCAACACCGACTCATCAGTTTGAGCAACGGGAACATCTAATTTGTCATACTCATCTTTGGCGACTTTCTGATATTTGTAAAACAGTCCGCGATCGTCTGCTTTCAGCCCGCAGATTTTCAGCGTACTCGATGAACCGTTGATTTTCTTGCCACTTTTGGAAACAAAAACTTGATAATCATATTCCTTAATTAACGGTTCTTCCAGCGGCGGTGCAACGGAACTGCCTAACAGTTTTGTGCTGTCGTAAAGAGCATCATAAACCATTTTAACTTCGCCCGCGCGGATGCAATTTCCCGATAATGTGTTGGCGATTTTGGAGAGAAGTTTGAAGTCAGCAGAGGCATAGGATATGGTGTTGGCAAACACATCCATGTCTTTGAGTTCTTCGCAAATTTCCCCTAGTTTTGTAGCTTCGGAATTAGCACTGGGGTCATTTGCATAGCCGTCTGTGTGCAAATTGATCGCTGTCATTTCTCCCGCTTTAACCAGAGATTTAGCGAGTTCCATCGACTGCGATATGCAGGTATAGCCAGCCGTGTGGATTTTTTGAATTTCTTTGATGTATTGAGAGTCAAACTTCAGCACTTCTTGAATGGGAATTCGCTGGAAATGACAAATTACGTCCCCATTGCTAGCATAGGAAATCAGGCTGACAATTAGCTGGTAATTGTTGTATTCGTCTAAGGTCAAAAGCTTGATTAGGGTTTCTTTCAGCGGTTCTAACTCATAACACATTGAGCCGGAACGGTCGATGATGATGATGCTGTGAGCGACGGATTTTTCTGGGATATCGCCTGGTGTTCTTTCTAAATTAATGCGATCGACTAGATAGAATGCCTTGGCGTTTCCGGCAAAATTGTAGAGGGTAAACTTGGTGCGAGTATTGGAGGCTGCTTGGCTGCTGGAACGTTTGACTTGAGATGATTGTTTTGCTTGCCGTGCCATAGTTTTCACCTATGTTGACTTATTCATCAACTTAATCATGACACGCGCTTCTGTAGATGTCAAGGCCTGTGTGGAAAATTATGTGCAAAGCTGAATAAGCATTAATATTTAGCAAAGGTTGCCAAAAGTAGTGGATGTGCATCAAGGCCACAGAAACCGGGTTTTTTACCGAATCTGCGGGTAACAACGAAATATTTTCGTAAAAAAACCCGGTTTCTAACTATCGGCGCCAGTCCTAAAATATTTAGCCAAGCATGGTTTATTTAGAAAATCCGCTGCTCAAACTTTATATAAATCTGATCGGATGGGTGACGTTGGGATTCATTCTCGGCCGCCTGCTACCAAGAAGCTATTCTACATATTTAGCCAAGTTTCTTTTCTTCTTTGGGACGCCATTGAGCATTGTTGCTTTCATCCGCCGCGCCAATTTGTCGGGCGCTATTTGGATGGCGCCGCTGATAGCTTGGGCGGCAATTCTAGCAGGTGGAGGACTCGCTGGGATTTTGATAAATTTTGGTGTCGGTGAGGAACGTTTCAAGACTCTTAATCCGGCCCAAAATAGCCCGGAACACACCAGCGCTTGGAGTTTGCCCACTCAAGGCAGCTTTTTATTGGCAACGATGCTGGGTAATACGGGTTTTTTAGGCATTCCCGTCACCTTGTCCTTATTAGGTTCGGAACACTTTGCCTGGGCGTTGTTTTACGACTTGCTAGGCACTACGATGGGAATGAATATACTGGGAGTTGCTATTGCTTCTCACTGCGGTAAAAGCGATCGCCGTCAGGGTTGGTTAACACCCCTGCAGGCAATCTTTCAGAATCCGGCACTGTGGGCTTTTGGTCTAGGATTTATCTCGCGCAGCTTGCCGCTGTCGGCACAAATCGCAGAATTGTTAACAACAGGCGCTTGGACTGTAATTACTTTAGCTTTAATTACGATCGGGATGCAGTTGAGCAAGTTGAATTCCTTGCACAACCTCAAACCAGTTTTGGCTTGTCTGGCGATTAAAATGCTGTTTATTCCCTTGGTAATTGGCACGGGATTAACGTTTTTTGGCATCGCGGGCGCGCCGCGACTTGTGCTCGTGTTGCAAATGGCAATGCCTCCTGCTTTTGGTACTACATTGCTGGCCGAAGCTTTCAATCTCGATCGCGAATTAGCCGTAACTGCGATCGGCATCGGCTGCGTTAGTTTATTATTCACTATTCCCCTATGGATGAGGCTATTTAATTTTTACTAAAAATAGGAATTGCTCAGCTTGAAAATTTTATTATTTTAGTGATCCCCATCACAAACATTGAACGATATATAGTCTTTCTCAGTAAAATGAGGTGTTCTCCGATCGAGGGCATAGGGCATAGGGCATAGGCCTCCGTGGGTATAGGGCATAGGGTAGACCTAACTTTATTTAAAACTGCTATAAAACTGCTATCTCTCATCTTGATTTAAAATAAAAATCACGTGACTTGGAAACTGTATTGGCTTCTGCTAATGTGGAAATAGCCCGTGGAGGACGGGAAGAATATAAGTATGGCAAGTATAAATTTTAGATTGACAGGTTATCAAATTCTCGATCGCATTTACTCAGGAACTCGCACCCTAGTTTATCGAGCTTTCCGTATTGATGACAAACAGCCAGTCGCCATCAAAGTCTTGCGGAACGAGTATCCCAGCTTCAGCGAACTGGTGCAATTTCGCAATCAGTACACGATCGCCAAAAACCTCAACTTGCCCGGAATCATCGAAACCTACAGCTTGGAAACCTACCACAACAGCTATGCGTTGGTAATGGAAGACTTTGGGGGAATTTCTCTGAAGGAATGGAGGGAACAAGGAGAAACGGGGCCGACTCTGATCGAGTTTTTGCAAGTGGCGATCGACCTGAGCAATATATTAGATATACTCTACCGCCACCGGATAATTCACAAAGACATTAAACCCGCCAATATTTTAATTCATCCCCAAACAAAACAAGTCAAACTCATTGACTTTAGTATTGCATCTTTGCTACCAAGGGAAACTCAAACCTTGATGAATCCTAACCTGCTGGAAGGGACACTCGGCTATTTGTCTCCCGAACAAACGGGAAGGATGAATCGCGGCATAGACTACCGCAGTGACTTTTACTCTTTGGGCGTGACTTTTTACGAATTGCTGGCGGGACGATTGCCGTTTCAATCCAACGATGTGATGGAATTAGTACACTGTCATATTGCCAAGCAACCACCATCACTGCATGAAATCAATTCTGAAATCCCGCCCCTACTCTCGGAGATTGTCAGCAAATTAATGGGGAAAAATGCCGAAGACCGCTATCAGAGTGCGTTAGGGCTGAAATTCGATTTAGAATGTTGTTTGGAGCAACTTGAAGAAAACGGTAGGATAAAGAGTTTTGCGATCGCGCAGAGGGATGTTGGCGATCGATTCATGATACCAGAAAAACTCTACGGTCGCGAAACAGAAGTAGAAACCCTACTCGAAGCCTTTGATCGCGTTAGTAGTGGCACAACTGAAATGATGCTAGTAGCTGGTTTTTCGGGGATTGGGAAAACTGCAATTGTGAAGGAAGTTCACAAACCAATTGTCCGCCAGCGCGGCTATTTCATCAAAGGAAAATTCGACCAATTTAACCGCAATATTCCTTTCTCAGCTCTTGTCCAAGCATTTCGAGATTTAATCGGACAATTGCTGAGCGAAAGTGACGAAAGGTTGGAAAATTGGCAAACTCAAATATTCCAAGCGCTGGGCGATAACGGTCAAGTCATTATTGAAGTAATTCCCGAACTCGAAAGAATTATTGGGAAACAACCACCCGCACTGGAATTATCAGGAACTGCGGCACAAAATCGGTTTAATTTGCTGTTTCAAAACTTTATTCATGTGTTCACAAAGCCAGAACATCCCCTGGTGATGTTTTTGGATGACTTGCAGTGGGCTGATTCCGCCTCGCTGCGGTTAATGCAACTGCTTGTTACCGAGTCGGAAACCGGCTATTTATTAGTAATTGGTGCCTACCGAGATAATGAAGTATTGGCCGCACATCCGTTGATGCTGACACTGGATGCAGTGGTCAAAGGTGGGGCCACGGTGAATACTATTACCCTGGAACCGTTGAGTTCAACAAGTCTAAATCATTTGGTTGCTGATACGCTCAATTGTGATCCATCTTGGGCAATACCGTTGGCGGAATTGGTGGCACAAAAAACCCAGGGAAATCCCTTTTTTGCAACGCAGTTTCTCAAAGCCCTGCATCAGGATGGGCTGATTGAGTTCGATCGGCTTGCTGGTTATTGGCAGTGCGATATTGTGCGAGTTCGGGAGGCAGCGCTGACGGATGATGTGGTCGAGTTTATGGCGTTGCAGTTACAAAAATTGCCGCCCGCGACTCAGAATGTGTTGAAGTTGGCTGCTTGTGTTGGGAATCACTTTGATTTGGGGACTTTGGCAGTTGTTTCCAAGCAATTGGAAACGGAAACGGCGGCGGATTTGTGGAAGGCATTGCAAGAGGGGTTAATCCTGCCTGAAAGTGAAATCTACAAGTTTTATATGGGGCGAGAAAGACGGGAGGAAACCGAAAATTCGGAGGTGGTAAATTACAAGTTTTTGCACGATCGCGTTCAGCAAGCTGCCTATTCTTTAATTCCCGAACAAGAGCGATCGCGTGCTCACTATCAGATTGGACAATTGCTGATCCAGCAAATTTCACCCGCAGCTATAGAAGAGCAAATTTTTTCAGTTGTCAATCAGTTGAATTATGGTATTGCGCTGATTGAAGACCAAACACAACGTGATGATTTGGCACAACTCAACCTCACGGCTTGCCGCAAAGCCAGAGCTGCTACTGCTTATCAAGCTGCTCGCGAGTATGCTGCGATCGGGCTAAATTTGCTTGGAGATAACCCTTGGCAACGACAGTACCAGATGACATTGAACTTGCACGAAATAGCCGCAGAAGTGGCTTCACTCTGTGGGGAATTTGAACAGATGAATCAGTGGATTGACACTGTGATTCATCATACCAGAACTCCCCTAGAGCGAGTGAACGTTTACATCGTCAAAATTCAGGCATTATCGTCCCAGAACAAGTTTTTAGAAGCAATTGCTATCGGTTTGTTGAGTCTCAAAGAATTAGGAGTTGAATTGCCCGATCGCCCTACATCAGAAGATATTCAGCAAGCAGTGCAGGAAATTAATAGCTCGATCGCCGATCGACCGATTGAAGAGTTATTCGATCTGCCAGCGATGGTAAACCCCCAAAAACTGGCCACGATGCAAGTGGCGGCAAGTATGGGGTCAGTTTGTTATCTGGTTGGTTCGTCTTTGTTTGCACTGGTGACTGCCTTACAGGTAAATTTATCTATCCAATATGGCAACAGTCGTACTTCAGCTTATAGCTATGGTTGTTATGGGATGATTCTCAACAACTTTCTACAAGATGTGACAGTAGCCGATCGGTTTTGCCGATTAGCTTATCGTCTTGCCAGTGGGGCGGAGGCCAAAAATATTCGCTCTGCAACTTTTGCTGCGCTCGGGATCTGTTTGCACCATCACAAATCGCACTTGCGGGAAACTCTCCCCATTCTTCAGGCAGGCTATCAAGTCGCATTAGAAACAGGCAATCTAGAGTTTGTCGGGTATAATGGGCAGGGATTCTGTCTAAATTCCTACTGGTGCGGTCAACCTTTGGCAGAACTTGAGCCCCAAATTCGGGCATACCGTCAGCAATTATTCGACCTCAACCAACTAGCAACGGCAAATTATTGTTCGGTTTTTTGGGAAACAACGCTGTTTTTATTGGGTAATCCAAACAACTTTGAGATTTCCTTTGAAGTGGAAGGCTATGATGAGAAGCTGGTTTCTGAGTCGCTTGCCTCTAACGATTTTTACCGACTCTGCATCTTCTATCTGTACAGGGCAACGTTGAGATTCCTGCTGGAAGACATTGCTCGGGCCTCCGCAGATGTCGATCGAGCAAGACAGTATATAGCGGGAACCGTAGGAACTACTTGCGAAGCAGGTTTATATTTCTATGACTCACTCATAGCCCTTGCCACTCCTGAGTCCGAGGCTGAGTTAGAAACGCAGTCGCAACGAGTTCAGGAAAATCAAAGTAAGTTGCAGCATTGGGCCGAACACGCCCCCATGAATTATTTGCATAAGTGGCAGTTGGTAGAAGCAGAGAAATACCGAGTTGCCAGACAGAGGGCAGAAGCTATTGAAATGTACGATCGCGGCATTTCTGGAGCGAAAGAAAACGAATACATCCAAGAAGAAGCCCTCGCTAACGAACTAGCAGCTAAATTCTACCTCGACTGGGGCAAAGAAAAAGTAGCGCAAGCTTATATGCAAGAAGCCTACTACTGTTATGCTCGCTGGGGAGCGAAAGCCAAAATCGATGACTTAGAAAAATGCTATCCCCAACTTCTTGCTCCCATATTGCAGGCAAGAGAAAATCGTGGTGTAATCAGCGAAACTCGCCTCCACACGATCAATAAATCGTCAGTTTTACATCAAACCTGGCACACAACTCTATCTAGCAGTAGCAGTATTTACGAAGCCCTCGATTTCGCGACTATTCTCAAAGCCTCCCAAACTCTATCCAGTGAAATTCAATTAGAAAAATTACTGGCTGCACTGATGTGTGTGGTGATGGAAAATGCCGGGGCAAAAAAAGCAGTTCTCCTGTTGATTAAGGATGGGAATCTCGCGATCGAAGCTGTAGCCTCCTTCAATCAAGATGTCATCTCAATATCTGTACCACTGTCAGCCAGCGACGAGTTTCCCCCTGCTGTGGTCAACTATGTTAAGCGGACTTGGAAAACTGTCGTTTTGGATAATGCAGCAGTACAAAATGATTTTATTGCCGAGCCGTATTTGATGCAGAAAAAGCCCAAAAGTGTGCTGTGCACCCCGATTTTAAATCAGGGTAAATTAATCGGGTTGCTCTACCTAGAAAATAACTTAACAATTGGTGCATTTACAGAAGATCGTACTGATGTCATCCAACTTTTGTGCGCCCAAGCGGCTATCTCTATAGAAAATGCTCGCTTGTACCAGCAATCTCAAGCTTATGCACAAGAATTAGAGCGATCGCTCCTTGATTTGCAGCAAGCACAGTTACAGATCGTGCAAAGCGAAAAAATGTCCGCATTGGGCAATCTAGTCACAGGAATAGCCCACGAAATCAATAATCCTGTCGGGTTTATTAGCGGCAATATTGAGGAAGCAACGACCACGATCAAAGATGTGATTGGTCACTTAAAATTATATCAAGAAAAACTGCCAAATCCAGGCGAGGAAATTGAAGAAAATGCTGAGGATATTGATTTAGAGTATGCCTTAGAAGATTTACCCAAGATGCTGTTGTCGATGAAAGTGGGATGCGATCGCATTCGCGGCATTAGCACCAGCCTCCGCACCTTCTCCAGAGCCGATAAAGACTACAAAGTTCCCTTTAATATCCATGAGGGCATTGACAGCACCATCTTAATTTTGAAACACCGGCTGAAAGCCAACGAACACCATCCGGCGATCGAAGTCGTCACAGATTACGGGAATCTTCCCCCCATCGAATGCTTTCCCGGTCAACTGAACCAAGTCTTTATGAACTTGCTTGCTAACGCGATCGATGCCCTAGAAGAATCAAACCAAGGACGCAGTTTGGAGGCAATTAAAGCGAATCCACACTGTATCACAGTTCGTACCAGTCAGTCGGGCGATCGACACATCAAAATTCAGATTGCCGATAACGGTGCGGGCATGACAGAAGCCGTGAAAAAACGGATTTTCGACCATTTGTTCACAACGAAGGCAGTAGGAAAAGGCACTGGGTTAGGATTGGCTATCGCCCGCCAGATTGTAGTCGAAACCCACGGTGGAACAATTAATGTCAATTCTATTTTGGGGGGAGGGAGTGAATTTGAGATAGTGTTACCTATTAGCGAATAAAAGTTGACTGTTGACTGTTGACTAATGACTAATGACTAATGAAAAAGGTTATTCATTTTTCATTCTTCATCATTTTGTTTGTCTAGTTTGACTTCCTTGAGTACGATCGACTAATTTCTATTTGAAAAAATCCCGAATAAGTAAATTAGATTGCCGATCGGGAATTATACCAGCCCCGATCGCAACTGCGGACACGAGCAAAACTTCCAGCGCCCCTTCGCCAGATTGCCAAAATCTCAATTATGCTAACCTAGGCAAGCAGCAATCCCTTGTCATGAAGGCGATTAACATAATTTCAAACAATTTATTTGATTTAGGAGCGGTGTATCCCGTATGGCAAACCTGATCGGCACAGACAGCAACGACTTTATTCTAGGAACTCCGCTGAGCGATCGAATTCGCGGCTTAGATGGCGATGACACGGCCCTGGGTGCGGGAGGAGATGACACCCTAGAGGGCGACGGCGGCAACGACCAGCTTCTGGGAGGTGACGGAGCAGATTCGCTGATTGGCGGTGAAGGAAATGACGAACTTATTGGCAACCAAGGCCGCGATTTTGCTTCCGGCGGAAACGGCGACGACTCGATTCGTGGCGGTTTGGGCAACGACATCCTCGAAGGCAACGACGGGATAGACAGCGTGTTGGGAGACGCCGGGGACGACTTAGTTTTTGGCAACGCAGGCTTTGATGTGATTGCCGGCGGTACTGGGAACGACACCCTCACAGGGGGTGACGGCGACGATTCCGTGTTCGGCAATGCTGATGACGACTTTCTCTACGGGAATGCGGGGAACGATTCTCTCAACGGCGGCAGTGGTAGAGATCAAATGTTGGGCGCTGAGGGCAACGATTATTTGACTGGCGGCGACGGCGACGACACTTTGTACGGCAATGCCGACAACGATTCGCTCTTCGGAGATGCTGGTAATGACCAGATATTCGGCGGCAAGGCTGACGATACAGTTTTTGGTGGCAGCGGTTCCGATACCCTTCGCGGCGATGAAGCCGACGACTCGGTACTGGGAGATGAAGGCAATGACTTTTTGTTTGGTGGCAAAGGTAATGATGGTATCGACGGCGGTTTTGGCGATGACTCCTTGGCTGGAGGTATCGGCGACGATACAATTTTGGGCGGTTTCGGCAATGACAATTTATTTGGAGCAGAGGGTAATGATTCTTTAATCGGAGGTGAGGGTTCGGATACTCTGACTGGCGGCAGCGGCAGCGATGTTTTTGGATTGGGAGCCGGGCCTGGCAGTCTGGCTTTAATTACTGATTACAATGACACAGAGGATTTCTTTGGACTGCCGAGCAATTTATCTTTCGCTCAACTGCTAGTTACCCAAGGCAACGGTGCAAATGTCAGGGATACAGTAATTACGACACTTGACGGCAAGCTTTTAGCAATTTTGATCGACACTCCGGCGGCGCTGATCGAGGCGAATGATTTTATCGCTGTGACTGGGACGGCTACTCCCAGGCCAACCACCATTACAACTACCACTACAACTACAGTTACAAGCACAATTACAGATCCAACTCAACCTCAAACTTCAACTACAGAATCACTTCCAACTCCGTCTCCAACTCCCACGGAAGCACCGACTCCAACTCCCACGGAAGCACCGACTCCAACTCCCACGGACGAAGCGACGCCTACTCTCACGGAAGCACCGACTCCGACTCCCACGGAAGCACCGACTCCGACTCCCACAGCAGCGCCGACTCCGACTCCCACAGCAGCGCCGACTCCGACTCCCACAGCAGCACCGACTCCGACTCCCACAGCAGCACCGACTCCGACTCCGACGCCAACTGCTGCGAGGATTCCTACTGCACCGACAGTTAGCCCGCCTGATGATTCGCCTCTGGTGTCAATGAGTTCTCTGGCCCCGACTCCGACTCCCGGACTATTGCCAATGCCGGGCCAGACGCCGATATTCCCGACGGTGCCGAACCTGATACCTTTTCCTACACCTGTCCCTCCACCTTTCGGGTTGTAGGTGCGATCGCGCAGTTTAGTGATGAGTTATGAGTTAATGTAAAACTCACTAAACTCATAACTCAAAACTATTTAACGTCCTGGGGAGTTTCGGCCGAGTCTTGTGGCGACTCGGCTGGAGAATCTTCTAGGGGAGATAATTGTTGGCTATACTCCAAGAGCGATCGAAGTTTCATGCGGTGGATGTAAGGCCAGCCGCCATTGGCTTCAATATTCCTGAGCAGTTTGTAAAGTGCTTGGCGGTTGTCGGGAAAAGACGCTTGAAACAAACCGTCCCGAATTTCCCGGTGCGAAGCTTCCAGCCTCCGCAGCAGGGCCAAAAGCAGCAGACTGTCTCCCTGACAACTTTCGCCTAAAGTCCGAATCGCCTCTGTCAGCGATTGCATTTGAGACTGCAACTTTTCTGACTCTAAATCTTTGCCGTTGTCCATACTGCTGCTTCCTTTGAAATCTACAAGGCCTTTGTCCCCAGCCTTTTGGTCAACCGACTAATCGAGCTAGTCGCGATCGCCATTCGGGGTCATAAGCAAAGTAACTTAAGTAGGTTGACTTAAGCAATATTAATTTGCAGTCCAAGTCAGGAAAAGAGCACAACCCGTCGTACCATGTGTATTGGGCTGCGATCCGAACATGATTGAGAAATCATAAGTTCATGCTTATTTTCACGGCGCACTAGCTTGATTTTTTGAGTCAATGCCGGTCTCGGTGAAGCGAGGGATCAGGATCTAAATGCTACCCTAAGCGCTGGCCTAGCCTGCCGGCGGGCAATTATATTTTGCTCGAACTAGGGCTTTTTCTTAATATAATCCGATGTTGGATATTGAGGTTTGCAATGAAATATCGTGCTTTAATTGTTGCACTTTTAGCTTTTTGCATGAGTGCGCTGGTTGCTTGTTCTTCTGCTTCTGACACGACGGTGGCAACTACTGAGTTGCTCACCTACGACCAGATTAGAGGTACTGGCTTGGCTAATAACTGCCCTAGCTTGGCAGAAACTTCTCGGGGCTCGATCCCCATCGAAGCGGGCGCCACCTATAAACTGACTGGTTTGTGTTTGCAGCCCACAACTTATTTTGTGAAGGAAGAACCAGCAAACAAACGCCAAGAAGCGGAATTTGTGCCTGGTAAATTGCTGACCCGGTTCACGTCGAGCATTGACCAAGTTCAAGGTACGCTCAAGGTCGGTACTGATGGAACTCTGACTTTCACAGAAGAAGACGGCTTGGATTTTCAAGCTATTACGATTCAATTACCGGGCGGAGAGCAAGTACCTTTCTTGTTTACCATTAAACAGCTAGTGGCAAGTTCCGAACCCGGAGTGGTTGCTATCAATACTTCCACCGATTTGAGAGGGGAGTTTAACGTTCCTTCTTACCGCAGCGCAGGCTTTTTAGACCCTAAAGCTCGCGGGGTATCGACTGGCTACGACAATGCTGTAGCGCTTCCGGCTAGTGACAATTCCAAACGGGTGCGGGCTAATGTTAAGGTTGCTGACACTCGCACCAAGGCCGGCAAAATTTCTCTCCAAGTTGCTAAAGTCAACAGCGCCACAGGCGAAGTTGGCGGGATTTTTGAGAGCACGCAGCCTTCTGATACTGATTTGGGAGCTAGACCGGCTCTTGACGTGAAAATTCGGGGTTTGTTTTACGCTCGCATTGAGCCTTCTGTGTCATAAAATTGGCTTTCAGGATCGATCGAACTTGAGCAGTTTCTGACCGTAAAGCTCCTGCTCGCCCTTCATTAGCCAACAGTCTTGAGCAATATAACTTAGGACTGTTGACTAATGACTAAATTTATGGTTGAATTGTGGTCATTCGCAAGTTATTAAGTTGGGATTTTTAATTAATTAAAGTATTGTATTCAAACCGCTTTCAGATTATAATATACTTGGGCAAAATCCCGGTTTAATTCGGGCTTGTGTCGAAGGTCTTCTACCTGATAAAGTTCTGCCTTATGCGGAAAACCTTCGGATAATTCAGCTAAATCCCTGCACCTTCGGAAAGTTAAACGGGTGTGTCCGCTATCACACCGATTAAGTGCTAGGATTACACTACCTAAAAGTGAATTTTTTTAGACTAGATTGGAAACTAGATATAAAGCAACTTCAGTCCTCTGCTCTACCAACCCTTATGTCACCATGTCTACCACAGTGCCGAACGAGCTAAAAAGCGAAAATTTGCAATTGTTGCGCGAGTACCAACTTTCTGGATCGAATGAAATCCGCAATCAGTTAGTTAAACTGAATGTTGGACTGGTCAGAAAAGAAGTTTACCACTGGCTCAACCAGTGCGGTGAAAGCTACGACGATTTGCTGCAAGTCGGATGTATTGGGTTGATCAGGGCGATCGAGCGGTTTGATATCGCCAAGGGACACGCTTTTAGTTCCTTTGCAATTCCCTACATTCGGGGCGAAATTCAACACTACTTGCGCGACAAAAGCCCTTCGGTGCGCTTTCCCCGCCACTGGCAGTCCCTGGAACGCAAATCAGTAGGAGCGATCAAGGATTTGCAGGTGCAGTTAAACCGCAAGCCTACGGATGCTGAAGTAGCAGCAGTCCTTGAGGTTTCTGTAGAAGAATGGCACGAAATTAAGTTGGCCCATCTCAATCGATCGCCTCTGAGTTTGGACGCGCCGATGCAAGATGAAGACGAGGGGGCGACTTGTCTGGGAGAATTGGTACCCGATAGCAAGTATCGGAGTTTTCAGTTGGCGCAAGAGGATCAAATTCGCGTACAGCAAGCTTTGGCTATGTTGGAACAACGGACTCGCGAGATATTGGAGTTTGTTTTTCTCTACGATTTGACTCAGAAGGAAACGGCTGAACGCTTGGGTATCAGTGCGGTGACTGTTTCTCGGCGAGTTAAGAAGGGGCTGGATTTGCTCAAAGAGATTATGACTAAACAGCTTTAGTCATTGGTCAGTTGTTGGTTGTCAGTTGTCAGTTGTCAGTTGTCAGTTGTGAACAGTTAACAGTTAACAGTCAACCGTTAACAGTTAACAGTTAACCGTTAACAGTCAACAGACTAATTTTTAGATGCTGCGGACAAATTTATCGAGCCTTTCTACGGCTTTTTTAATGGTGCCTAAATCGGTAGCGTAAGACAAGCGAATATGGTCATCTGCGCCAAAAGCAATCCCCGGAATAACTGCTACTTGCTGCTTTTCTAAAAAAGCGTCGCAAAATTCCAAAGAATTCATTCCAGTCTTGCTGATGTTGACAAACATATAGAAAGCACCGTCTGGTTTAATACAGCTAATTCCAGGGACAGCATCGAGTAATTCAAATATTACCTGACGCCTTTCGGCAAAAGCTAGACGCATTGTTTCGACAGACTCTTGACTGCTTTCCAAAGCTGCGATCGCACCGTACTGTGCAAAGGTACAGACATTTGAGGTACTGTGACCTTGAATGGTGTTGGTGGCTTTGATTAATTCGATCGGCCCGGCCAAATAACCGATTCGCCAGCCTGTCATCGAGTAAGCTTTAGCAAAACCGCTGCTGATCAGGGTGCGATCGAAGATTTCTTTGCCCAGGGAACCGATGCTGACGTGCTGGGCGTCGTCATATATAATTTTTTCGTAAATCTCGTCAGCAACGACTAAAATATCTCGATCGACTATCACCTCGGCCAATGCTTTGATTTCCGCCGGAGTATACACCATTCCCGTCGGATTAGAAGGCGAATTCAGTACAAATAACTTGGTTTTGGGAGTAATCGCTCCACTCAGTAGTTCCGGTGTAATTTTATATCCTGTAGAAGCATCAGTCCGTACAATTACTGGCTTGCCGCTAGCGAGTTTGACCATTTCTGGGTAGCTTAGCCAGTAGGGAGCCGGAATAATTACTTCCTCTCCCGGCTCGATCAGAGCCATCATCAGATTGTAGAGGGAATGCTTGCCGCCGTTGGTGACAATGATATTTTCCGGTTGATAGTTGAGATTGTTGTCGGATTGGAGTTTGCGCGCGATCGCAGCTTTTAACTGCGGTTCCCCAGCCACAGGGCCGTACTTAGTCTTCCCCGCGTCTAAAGCTTGTTTTGCCGCTGCTTTAATGTGTTCGGGGGTATCAAAGTCGGGTTCTCCCGTACTCAAACTACAGACATCAATCCCTTCGGCCTTCATAGCTTTAGCCTTAGCGGCGATCGCCAAGGTTATAGAAGGAGTAACCTCACCCACTCGTGCTGCCAACTTAATCATTGGATTTTAGATATTAGATTTTTGACTTTAGATCATAGGGCGACAAATCGTGATATTCAACCCTGTTGTTAGGGAATTATGACATTTGTTTACATAGTACGTAAAGGATTAAGCAATTAAAGAATAAAAATTAAAAAAGCTCTTAGTTTTAATTTTTATTTTTTAATTTTTCAATTTTGACGTTATTATTGTAGCATTTTTGATGCCTCGTTACCCTCAACGCCGATCTGCAAGCTTATGGATCTCAAATCTCTGATTCGCGACATTCCTGATTTCCCCAAGCCGGGAATTCTGTTTCGAGACATTACAACTTTGCTGCGCGACCCGCAAGGGCTCCGCTACACCATTGACAGCTTAGCGGAAAAATGCTCTGCAATGTCTGTTGACTATGTGGTGGGCATGGAATCGCGGGGCTTCATCTTTGGCGCGCCGTTGGCTTATAAAATGGGAATAGGCTTTATTCCTGTCCGCAAACCAGGAAAACTGCCAGGTGCGGTTCATTTTGCTGAGTACGAATTGGAGTACGGTGTCGATCGACTGGAGATGCACCAAGATGCGATGACATCCGGCAGCCGGGTGCTGATTGTGGACGATTTAATCGCCACTGGCGGAACAGCAGCAGCGACGGCTAAATTGTTAGAGCAAGCTGGCTGCGAGCTTGTCGGTTTTGCTTTTATCATTGAATTGCAGGCCTTGGGCGGCAGGCAGAAATTGCCCGATGTGCCGATCGTCACGCTAGTGGAATATTAGTTAGTTAACTGTTGGCAGTTGACAGTTGACAGTTGACTGCTGACAGTTGAATAAAAACTACAGACAAATAATATCCTTGACCTTTGCATCGGAATTATTTATTTCTCTCTTCTCTTTCTCTGCGATCTCTGCGTTCTCTGTGGTTAAATCATTCCGATGCAACCGGAATTAATATCATTCACAATTCTTCAAATCTAAAATCTAAAATCTAAAATCTAAAATCCTATGACTTCTATTAAATTGAATCGAAATTGGCGAATGTTGAGTTCTCTGTTTAGCAGCGAGACATTTACTTATGTTTTCAAGCGACTGTTGCAGGCACTTTTAACGCTATTTTTGGCATCGATGCTTTGTTTTGCAATTATTGAGCTAGCACCGGGAAATTACTTGGATACTTTGAGCCAAAATCCCAAGATTTCGCCGGAGACACTCAAGCAACTCGAACAGCAGTTCGGCTTAGATAAACCAGCGATTGTGCAGTATTGGCTGTGGCTGCAACAAATTGTGACGCGGGGGAATTTTGGCACGAGTTTTGTGTATCAGCGATCCGTAGCTTCGCTGCTGTGGGAACGGGTACCGGCGACGTTATTAATGGCGATCGCATCTTTGATTGTAACTTGGGCGATCGCGATTCCCTTGGGAATAGTCGCCGCCGTCAATCAAAACCGCACAGTCGATCGAGTTCTGCAAGTAGTCAGCTACACCGGACAGGGATTTCCCAGCTTTATCACAGCGTTGCTGCTGCTATTTTTTGCTCAAAATACTTCGCCTCTGTTTCCCGTCGGAGGAATGACAAGCATTGACCACGCAGACTTACCTTGGTGGGGTCAAATCCTCGATTACGGCTGGCACTTAATTTTGCCAACTGTCGCCCTCAGCGTTACTGGTTTTGCTGGTTTGCAAAGATTGATGCGCGGACAATTGTTGGACGTGCTGCGTCAAGATTATATCCGAACAGCGCGGGCTAAAGGTTTGCCGGACGATCGAGTAATTTACATTCATGCTTTGCGGAATGCTGTTAATCCGTTGATTACGCTGTTGGGTTTTGAGTTTGCTAGTTTGTTGAGCGGTGCGTTTATTGCGGAATTTTTCTTTAATTGGCCGGGTTTGGGAAAGCTGACTTTGGAGGCGGTGAACAATCAAGATTTGTATTTAGTAATGGCAAGTTTGATGATGGGTGCGACGATGTTGATTGTGGGGAATTTGTTGGCGGATTTGCTGCTGAAAGCTGTCGATCCTCGGATTAAGCTGGAAGATTTGAAGTGATAGAATCATATTTGACTGTAAATTTGATTCTCGTTAAATTCTGTTGTGACACAATCATTTTCAAATAATGTTCCTAGTCCTCGGTTTTCCAATCAGTACCCCGCGACGCTAAATGATGAAATTCGATCGGCAGATGAGTTAGGTATCAGACCCATTAAAGTGGGAGAAGCAGGATTTGACGATATAATTAATGAAGGTACTGTCAAATGGGCAGTGACAACAAACCTAGAACTCCTTATAATTCCGAAATTTTTAGATGTTAACAATGAAATTTACCATACGGTTATAACTCGCGGTCAGCCTGTTTTGGCTGCGGGAGAAGCCGAGATTGTCGGCACCAACGGTTTGTATATTTTGCTAACAATCAGCAATCATAGCGGGCATTTTAGACCAACTTCAGAGAGCTTAGAAGTAGGAATTACAGCCTTTAGGCAGCAAGGAGTTGATACAAATAATGCTGATATCGAATATGTGGAGTAGATAAATTATGACTCAATCTCCTACGACAATATCCCTCGATCGCATTCTCGAACAAAATGCCGAATCTGTACTGATTTGGGCGAACAACATATTTTCAGGTCAAACCACCGAACCACAAGGGTTTAACTGGCTATTATTAGCCGATGTTGCCTCGGCTAAGGCTCGAAAAGGTGAAAATGGTTCCGGTTTGTGCGATCGCAAATGGGCAGAAGTTGCGATCGCAATTTACGATCGCAAAGCCGATGATGCCGATCGGAAAAAACCAGGTAGTGGCGAGTCTTTTACGATTTCCTCAATGATGTTGCGGGCTGCGATGATAGAAAAACAGGAAGTAATTTCCGATCATCCTGTTCTCGATGTTAACTTAATTTTAGAATGGTTTTGGGATAACATCAAAGAGTCGCAGGAAGATGTCCAAAAAAAAGCAGCTAATTGGAAAACGCTACCTATTGCAGAAATTCGCGAGTTAAGAAAACTTAAAAATCGCTTGAAAGTTATTGCAGCACTTTCTGATACTGATAAATATGTTTTAGATGAAAAACTCAACACTTGGCTTGACCTGCGCGATAAACTACCATAAAAGTGCGATAAATATTCCCATGCCCCATTCCCGATGCCCCATTCCCCATCTAGGAGTGTTTTATGTCAGAAAAAAAGCCAAACGAGGCAATGAGTTTTAGTCGCTTTGCCGACTGGTGCAGGCATATTGACAGTCTTTCAGAAGAGGCAAGGCACACAGTTAAAGTGTTGTTAAAAAAGGCTGGCACTGATGACGCACAAGCAGCGGAGCAGATACTTTCAAGCATGACAGAACTGGATCTCCGCAGCAATAAAATTAGCGACATCAGCTCCCTCGCCTCGCTCACCAATCTGACAACACTGAATCTCTACAACAATCAAATTAGCGACTTCAGCTTCCTCGGCTCGCTCACCAATCTGACAACACTGAATCTCGAAAGCACTGGAATTAGCGACATCAGCTCTCTCGGCTCGCTCACCAATCTGACAACACTGAATCTCTACCACAATCAAATTAGCGACATCAGCTCTCTCGGCTCGCTCACCAATCTGACAACACTGAATCTCTACCACAATCAAATTAGCGACTTCAGCTTCCTCGGCTCGCTCACCAATCTGACAACACTGAATCTCAGCCTCAATCAAATTAGCGACTTCAGCTTCCTCGGCTCGCTCACCAATCTGACAACACTGCGTCTCTATGGCAATGAAATTACCGACATCAGCTTCCTCGGCTCGCTCACCAATCTGACAACACTCCATATCTGGGACACTCAAATTAGCGACATCAGCTTCCTGGGCTCGCTCACCAATCTGACAACACTGGATCTCTACGACAATCAAATTAGCGACATCAGCTCCCTCGGCTCGCTCACCAATTTGATAACACTGAATCTCCAAAGCAATCAAATTAGCGACATCAGCTCCCTCGGCTCGCTCACCAATCTGACAACACTGGATCTCAGCTACAATCAAATTAGCGACATCAGCTCCCTCGGCTCGCTCACCAATCTGACAACACTGGATCTTAACTACAATCAAAGTACCGACATCAGCTCCCTCGGCTCGCTCACCAATCTGACAGAACTGGATCTCAAAAACAATCAAATTACCGACATCAGCGCCTTGCGATCGCTCACCAATCTGACAACACTGGATTTCAAAAACAATCAAATTACCGACATCAGCTTCCTCGGCTCGCTCACCAATCTGACAGCACTGAATCTCGAAAACAATCAAGTTACCGACATCAGCTTCCTCGGCTCGCTCACCAATCTGACAGCACTGAATCTCGAAAACAATCAAATTACCGACATTAGCGCCTTGCGATCGCTCACCAATCTGACAACACTGGAGCTCTGGTACAATCAAATTACCGCTCTGTGCGTGTTAGGCGAACTCGCAGAGAAACGTCTTACTCTCTCGACTAAGCCAATTGATGCTCAAAAAGCTACAGAAGCCATCAAAGTTGCCTATGCCGCTATTGGGCTAGAACAACCCGAAGTTATTATTTGCAGCAGTCCCCGCGACGCTTATATCCAACTCTTCAACTTGCCGAAACGCGACCATTCACCAAACTGCTCAGACGAATGGGACAGCAATAGATTGGGGAAAAAGCTAGAGTGGGAATGGATTTCCCCATCGATTATTGTGAGAGAATTTACAAGTCCGGGCGTGTGGGAGTCTGATCTCGCTCACATGACGATCGAGTCCGAAGCAGACAGCACAATAAGGGGGCTGATGTACGAATTGGTTGGCAGCTATGCGCGATCGGAAAAAACGAAGGGGAATGTTTTTCCCGATTATTTGTTCGGCCTCCAATCCCCTGAAACCCCCACGACTTTGGTTAAAAAAATCTATTTGACTGAATGGTATATCTCTTCATTAGGCGTCAATCTTTCCCAAAAGGCACAAGAAATACTTCGCTCCCAAAAGCTGCTTTTCGAGCATTGCGGTTTTATATTTCCCTTTGAAAAGATTTGCTTTGCGTGCGATCGCCCCCGCCACCTCCGCTTTGACAGTCAAAACCGCTTGCACGCAGAAGGGGAACCCGCGATCGAGTTTGCTGACGGATGGAATTTTTACTATTATCACGGCGTCAGATTGCCTGAACAATACGGTCAATTTCACCCAAATAAATGGCAATCCCAATGGATTTTAGCAGAAGAGAATGCCGAAGTTCGGCGAGTGTTAATTCAAGGAATTGGTTACGATCGCATAATTCAAGAGTTGTCAGCAAAACAAATAGATAGTTGGCAGGAATATGCACTATTACAAATAGATGACGCCGATGATATAGATGACGCCTATGATGTCGAGCCGATTTGTTTGTTAAAAATGACTTGTCCAAGTACGGGATTCATTCACGCTTTGAGAGTGCCGCCTGACCTGACATCAGCGAGGGAGGCAATTCGCTGGGTAAATTGGGATATTGATCCAGAGGAATTTTCCGTGCAGACTTGATATAGCAGAAGGAAGAAGGAAGGCACTACACGGATTAACACGGATACACGGATACACGGATTAAAGGGTGCGCGTATCAGATGTCATACCGAATCAGCGATCGGGAAGAAGGAAGACTTAATACTAGCAAGAATTTCAGCGATCGAGAATGTCCTTGTTTTAATTTCAGAAACGAGATGACAATTCCTGGAAGAACGAGCTAGGCTAGCTGCAGACATCTATTTCGATCGGGATTTACGCACGGGTGGCCAGAAACCGGGTTTTTTGCCCAGAAGACGGGTTATAGCCCGTAAAAACCACAAAAACCCGGTTTGTTTGGTTTTGATGCGTAATATCGTGTCCGGTAGATTAGTCGAGGGGGCAGGTTTATGTGATTGTCTGTTTTCGGCAATTATTGTCGGTGAACCTGCCCCTACAAGACATGGCGTTTGTAATAACGGATCGGATCTATCTGAGATATTGCAGCATTCTCCATTAGCTGTAGGGGCGGGTTCGCCAGTAGGCTTAAACGTTTGCAGACAGGTTAAATAAACCCGCCCTCCCCCACGAATAATCCCCTCAAATCAATCGGACTCGATATAACTCCTATTATTCCCAGAGATGCACCTCATCAAATTTCTCTTACCGCTCTAAACATGGCAAAACAACTAGCAATAGAAACTCGCGGACTCACGAAACAATTCGATCGCCATATAGCCGTCAATGACATCGATTTGCAAGTAGCAGCAGGCGAAGTATGCGGACTGATAGGCCCCAACGGTGCCGGCAAAACTACCTTGCTGCGGATGTTGGCGGCGGCTGAGGAACCGACAATAGGGGAAATTTACATCAACGGCGATAGGTTATTGCGCGATCGATCGCACCCAATTCTCAAACAGCGCATCGGCTTTCTTCCCGACGACTTTCCCCTCTACGACGACTTGACTGTTTGGGATTATTTAGACTATTTTGCCCGACTCTACAACCTCCAGCAACCGCGCCGCCGAGAGCGAATCAACTCCGTGTTAGAACTCGTGCAACTAACCAACAAGCGCAACAGCTTAATTTCTACCCTGTCGCGGGGGATGAAACAGCGCCTGAGTTTGGGGAGAACTATTATCCACGAACCGCTATTGTTGTTGTTAGACGAACCCGTTTCTGGCTTAGATCCGATCGCCCGAATGCAGTTCCGCGAAATTATCAAAGTTTTGCAAGAAGTCGGCATGACCGTAGTAATATCATCTCACGTCCTCAGCGACTTAGCCGAACTTTGTACCTGGGTCGGTATCATGGAACTCGGATATCTGGTCGAAAGCGCACCGTTACAAGAACTTTACAAACGCCTCAGCCGCCAGCAAATTTTCATGTCGGTTTTAGGAAATAAATTAGAAGCGCTAACATCGGCATTAAAAAACTTTCCTTGGGTGGAAAATTGGGCAATAATCGCGGAAACTCAACAGGTGTGCGTTGATTTTTCAGGAAGCCCGGAAGATGCCGCAAATTTATTACGCGAACTCGTCGCGGCCAACATTCCCCTAACCGAATTCCACTGCACTCAAGAAGACTTAGAAACCATCTTCCTCAAGATGGGACACCAGCAAGCATCTTAATTTGCTCCTTTCCTGTTTCCCAGAATAAACAGTGAGTTATAACTAAGTCGTCACCCATTCCTAATCACCAATAACCAATGACACTCCACTTACTAGACAAAATAGGCAACTGGAATCCCCAGTTATTTCGAGAAATCAAAGGGCGCTTGAATACTGGCAATATGGCGATCGCCTCTGCCCTTTCCCTAAGCGCTCAACTGCTGCTATTCATGTATTACAGCGCCCAGATACCCGTTCCCCCTACTAATGGCGAGTACACTTATCCCACCTATCACAGATTTTGCTTAGAGACTGCCGATTCCTCTACGAGAAAGTGTGTCAGAGATGCCTTGGGCAACTTTGTCATTAACTGGCGGGAGTGGTGGCTAGAGATATTCATTTTGCTGAGCATATCGAGCGTGTTAGCTTTATTAATAGCAGGGACTTATATGCTGGTCAGTGACTTAGACAAGGAGGAACGCCGCGGGACACTCAACTTTATTCGCCTCAGTCCCCAGTCTGCCAAAACAATTTTTCTGGGCAAAATTCTTGGCGTACCAATTTTACTTTATTTAGCAACAATTCTGGCCCTACCCCTGCACCTGTACGCTGGATTAGCTGCTCAAATACCTCTGAATGAAATTTTATGTTTCTACATAGCAGTGGCAGCTAGCAGTGCTTTGTTTTACAGCACTGCCATGCTAAGCTGTCACGCATTTAAATTGCATATTCAGGGCGGGCGAGACGCCCACCCCACAAGAATTAGATTGTTTTTTGACATTCTATTTAAATGCACAACAGCTTATTTGGATTGACAACCAGTTGGTTGGGAGGATTTCAACCTTGGTTGGCTAGCGCTATGGCTTTTGTTGTGTTTGGGATTTCTTGGCTTCCGCTCACGCGAACTGCTTTGGATGTGTTACATTTTTTGTCTCCCCTTGCTATGCTGAGATATCCGCTTTTTCTAGTTCATAAAACTGATTTCGATTCGTTAGCTGAAAACTTAGACAAGTTGCGATGGTTTTACTCGCCAGTGGGTACAAATATTGCGATGGGCATTGCTTTGTCTCTCTTGGTTTGTGGTACAGGAATCTACTGGATGTGGCAGGGATGGCAGCGCCGCTTTCCCAATCCCAGTGCTACAGTTTTGAGCAAGCGGCAAAGTTATTTGCTAGTTATCTGCTGTCAGGTAATATTTTTAGGGTTTGCACTCCAATCAGACCCCCCAAACGACGGTAATCTCATCTGTTTACTTATCTTGAATTTGGTGATGTTCTTAGCTTTAATTGCAGCTTTAACATCTGACAGACAATCATTGTACGATTGGGCGAGGTATCGGCAACAAATCGTTCCCAGCAATCAGAAGCTGTGGCGACGCTACCCACTACTCGATTTAATTTGGAGCGATAAAAGTCCGGCTGTAGTTGCGATCGCGATCAATTTCCTCAGCTCAGTAATAATTTTAACACCTTGGGCGCTGTTGGAAAAAAATGAGATAAACGGATTTGGGGGTGTAATTGGCTGTCTGAATCTCATCCTAATTTACGCAGCCATCACCCAACTATTCCTATTTACAAAAACCCGAAATCAGGAAATTTGGGCCGTCGGGACAGTCGGCAGCGCTATCTTGTTGCCACCTGTGATCTTATCTATGCTCTTGCTTACCCCAGAAAAAGCTCCTTTTTTGTGGTTGTCTTCAACATTTTTTATTGGGTTTTGGCCGTCTATGACAGCCGCGTCAGGAAATACCTTTTTGCTATCCATACTCAGTCAGTGGACTGTCTTGGTGTTGTTGAACTTCAAATTGCGATCGCAACTGAGACTCGCAGGGCAATCAGCTTCTAAAGCACTGCTGAAAGCTTGAAAAAGCTGGGGAAGAGTTCAAACGTGAAACTCCGATTCAGGCAGGGATTTAAACCCCTGCCTGAAAGCTTAAGTCGTCTGAAAACGACTGTTCAACTAACTTATTATGCCAATTCCGCATTTATAATCCACTTTATATTGAGCGATGGTAGTCGCAGCTACACAGACCAAGCCCACCTTCGTAGGCTTTAAGATTAAAGTTGAAAAATGATTTCTGACTTTACAGATCCAAAATTATAGAGTCAGCGTATATTACTAATGAACGAGTACAAAATTTCATAGGTTCGCACCCCTAAAAATTTCAGCTTGCCTGTTTGTAGTTGAGCTGCGATCGCCTGCCAGCTACATAGCCAACTATAAAATACGGCTAAGTGATGTGTCTTTAGGACTGGGTTTATTTGAAGCCGGGGGCTGGTTTATATATCATTTTAGCTGCCTGTAATACTTGTATGGCAAGCCCCACCCCTACAGCCTAAAATCAGAAAAACTCTCCTAAAAGTGCGAAATTGTGATATTTTGACTGAGAATACCACCGCCGTTAGGCAACAGAAGTATCAAATTTAGAGGGTGATTAGAGCATGGCAGAAATTAGAGGCACCGCCCAAGCAGACTTGCTAGCAGGAACTCCAGAAGATGACCTGATTTTTGGTTTGATGGGCACTGACACCATTGCCGGAAACTCTGGTAATGACAGCATCTATGGAGGTAAGCAAAGCGATTTAATAGATGGCAATTCTGGTCAAGATTCGCTTTTTGGAGATTTAGATAACGACACTATTAACGGCGGAGATGGTAACGATTTTTTAGTGGGCGGAAAAGGCAGCGATTCTATATCGGGAAACTCCGGCAATGATGTTTTGTCGGGCGATCGAGATACTGATATCCTGATAGGCGGAGACGGGGCAGACGTATTTGTTTTGAGGCGCTACGCTGAGGCTGACCCTTTCCGAACCAGTGGCGGTGTTAGTTTGGCAAATGCGGACCTGATCGCCGATTTTACACCCGGTACAGATTTAATCGGTTTGGGGGAAGGTCTCAGTTTTAGCGACTTAAATATTTTGGAAGCTGGAAACAATACTGTTATTCAAGACCGGGTAACAGGAGAATTTCTCGCTACTCTCCAAGGAGTGAGACAAAGTGCGATTAACCAGGCAAGTTTCACTAATAATATTGGCAGCGTTGTTCCCAACCCCCCGCCTCCAGCGCGGACAACGGCTTATGCTTTAACTCCTGCTAATCGGATTGTCGGTTTTAGTCTTTCCAATCCGGGAAGTGTGATCTCAGATTTGCCCGTGACTGGATTGGAAGCGGGAGAAAGTTTGCTGGGAATTGATTATCGGCCGGCTAACGGTTTGCTTTACGGTGTGGGTTCTAGCAATCGCTTGTATACTGTCAATCCGATGACTGGGGAAGCAAGTCCAGTCGGTAACGGGCAGTTTGCTGTTCCTCTAACTCCGGGGGCTGTGGGTTTTGATTTCAATCCGACAGTCGATCGAATTCGGTTTGTCAATGAAGGCGATCAAAACGCCCGCCTCAACCCGGATAACGGGGCACTTGTGGATTTTGACACGCTGGCGGGGGGAATTCAACTCGACGGGAATTTGGCTTATGTTGCGGGCGATCGCAATTTTGGGTCAAATCCGGCTGCTGCAGGGGCTGCGTACACGAATAACTTTGCGGGCGCAACTTCGACCACACTATTTGCAATTGACAGCGATTTGGATGTTTTGGTGCGGCAAGATCCACCGAATAATGGAGGGTTGAATACGATCGGATCTTTGGGAGTTGATGCTACTAGCATTCTCGGCTTTGATATCAGGAGTATTGGCGGCCGCGAGGTGGCTGTGGCGGCGCTGGAAGTCGGTGGCATTTCCGGCTTGTACAATATCAATTTAAGCAGCGGTCAAGCTTCCTTTGTCGGTCAAATTGCCGACGGGAGACAGATTAACGGTTTGGCTTTGCCTTTGCCTACAGCTTACGCCTTAACTGTCAGAAATGGCGCTGAAACAATTGTCGGTTTTAACGAGGCGGCACCGCGGGCGATTCTCAGCGACGTGTCAGTTACAGGGTTGCAGCCCGGAGAAAGTTTGCTGGGAATTGATTTTCGCCCCGCTAACGGTGTGCTATACGGTGTGGGTTCTAGCAATCGCTTGTACGCGATTAATCCAGTTACTGGGCAAGCCAGTCCAGTCGGTAGCGGGCAGTTTGCTGTTCCCCTAACTCCGGGGGCTGCGGGTTTTGATTTCAATCCGACAGTCGATCGAATTCGCTTTGTCAATCAAGCCGGTCAAAACGCCCGCCTCAACCCGGATACGGGGGCAATTGTCGATGTTGACACGTTGACGGGGGGAGTTCAACTCGACGGGAATTTGGCTTATGCTGCGGGCGATCGCAATTTTGGCAATCCCGGCGCGGCTGCGGCGGCTGCCTATGTGAATAACTTTGCGGGGGCAGCTTCGACAACGCTGTTTGCAATTGACACCAATTTAGATGTTTTGGTGCGCCAAGATCCGCCGAATAATGGGGTGTTGAATACGATCGGATCTTTGGGCATTGATGCTGGTACCGTTCTCGGCTTTGATGTCAGGAGTGTTGGCGGTAACGAGACGGCTTTGGCTGCGATCGAGGTTGGCGGAGTTTCCAGCCTGTACAATATCAATTTGACGACTGGTCAAGCTTCGATTGTCGGTCAAATTGGTGACGGGCGAGGGATTAAAGGTTTAGCGCTGACTTTGATTTAAATAGGGGAAGGAAGAAGGAAGAAGGAAGAAGGAAGAAGGAAGAAAAATAATTAAACTTTTTTAATTTACCAATTCCCAATTCCCGATTCCCGATTCCCAATGCCCAATTTGAGTTAATCTATTATTTTGACAAACAAGATAAGATGTTATCTCAAGTTTTTTACTTGCTACGTTCCCGCAGTGACGGCAAATATCTGTCCGCGAATCCCAATCCAGATGCGGCAGTGAGTTACCTGCTGATGTTTCGCGAAGACTATGACGCTTTGAGCTATCTCAATGCCCACGCTGCTGATGTTGCCGATCGATTCGGAGTAGAATCGATTTCCGGTTCTCAGGTAAAAAAGCTGCTCGAACGTTGGGGCTTTAACGGTGTGGGGGTTGTTCAAGACCCGCTGTTACCCAATATTGAGTTTTTATTGACAAATAATTGACAATTGACAAGATTTGCGCTTCACCCGGTTTCTGGAAGAAATCGGGTTTTTTTGTCAAGTTTTGAGCCGATCGCCCGATCGAGCTTGTACAGTTCTGTGCCCCATATCTAGTGCAAATTGTCAAATATATTAACCTTTTACCCTAAATCTGAATCCTGTTGTATATTCGTAGTCTGTTGATTTATTCCGACACGTCAGTACACAACCTATGGTTCGAGAATTAGAGCGATCGAGTGCCAGCGAGAAACGCAACCTGTCCGATTTCCCCGAAACAGCACCCGCAGCCAATCCAGTATTTTTCAGGACGTACAGCCGCCGTACCGAGACAGGGCGGGAGACTTGGGAGGAAGTGTGCGATCGAACTGTCAAGGGGCTGCAAAAGCTGGGAAACCTCACCCCCGAAGAAACACAACTGCTGCACCGGATGCAAAACCAGCTCAAAACCCTAGCTTCAGGCCGCTGGCTGTGGGTAGGTGGCAGCAAATGGATCGAGCAACCAGAGAATTTTTCCGGCGCATATAATTGCTCCTCAACAAATATTCTCGACTGGCGTTCCTTTGGCTTGTTAATGGATTTGGCAATGATGGGCTGCGGCACTGGGGCAGTCTTGGAACCGCAATATATCAACCAACTGCCGCCGATTCGCAACCGTTTAACCCTAACCATGCAAGGCGAAATCGGCTCTACACCCGCCGACTTGCGCCGTCAAGAAACAGAAGTAAAAATAGCCGAAAAAACCGCAACTATTTATGTCGGAGATTCTCGCCAAGGTTGGGTAAACTCCTATCAAAGTTTGCTGGAATTATCCACAGATGAAAGATTTGCAGGAGAAGTTCAAGTATTCATCGATTTGAGCGACGTTCGACCTGTGGGAGAACCTTTAAAAGGTTTTGGCGGAGTAGCAAATCCGGTGAAATTGCCCGACCTTTATCAGCGCTGCGCCGCTATTTTGAATAAAGCTTTAGGGCGACAGTTAAATTCAGTAGAATGCTGCGTGTTGATAGATGAAGCTGCGGTCACGATCGTCGCAGGCAATATTAGGCGCAGCGCGGGGATTCGTCAATTTGATTCTAGTGATGAACTGGGCGCAAATGCTAAAAATAATCTGTGGCAGCAAGATGAAAATGGCAACTGGAAAATCGACCCCGATCGAGATGCTTTGAGAATGGCAAATCACTCTCGCGTTTTTCATCATAAACCGACGCGGGAAGAGTGTATTGATGCCGTTCGCCAACAGTATTATAGCGGAGAAGGTGCGATTCAATGGGCGGGCGAAGCCGTAGCTAGAGCTAACGTTGACTTAATTTCTACACCCAGTCTTAAGCTTGAGTTCTTGAAAGCTTACGACGAAGGAAAAGCTAAACAGTGGTTGCAAGAACGTCATCCTAATATGACTGCTGGCGAGTTAGAGCATCGGTTAGTCCGCGTGGGCTTAAACCCGTGTGGTGAAATCATCGGCTCTAATTTTCATTGTGTCAGTGGCGACACTCTGCTAATTACTAGAGACGGACTGCATAAAATAAAGGACGTTGTTGGAACTGAAATCGAGATTTGGAATGGTAAAAGATGGAGCTGCGTCACCCCATTTAAGACAGCGAGTGATACTTGTGGCGGGCGACGCAAACTTTATCGTGTAAAGTTTGGTGATGGTACTTATCTGGATGCCACAGAATATCATCGCTTTTTTGTCAAGGATCGCTTTGGTAAAGTTTACAGAGAAGTTCAAACCAAAGACTTGATGGATACAAGTCGATATAGCATTCATACTGAACCTTTTACAATTCAGTATGAAGATGGCTTGAATATTGATTCAAGTTATGCTTACACTTTGGGTGTAGCTGTAGGAGATGGAACTACAGACCAAAATGACAATGCGAAAGTTCGACTTTACGAAAGCAAAATGGCATTGTCAGTAGCCGGAAATAAGTCTCCTGAAAGAAGCTATGACTATTTACCGGTTTTTACCGATGTAACTAACTTGAGCTTTTCTGGAGAGTTGCTGAAAAGTTTGAAAGTTAACCCAGAAGCACTAAATGTAATTGCGAGCTGGAATCGGCAAGCAATTTTACATTTTATTGCTGGATTAGCCGATACGGACGGCTCGAATACCCACAGTAATGGTATCAGAATTTATATTTCTGACCGCGCTCGCGCTTTCAGAGTTCAGTTACTTTTGACCAAATGTGGTATTCGTTCGTCGCTAAATCTTTGCGCTCATCAAGGGTCAATTACTAATTACGGTGTCCGAAGTCGGGATTTGTACTACTTGCAAATTACTGACTGTGGTGAAATTCCTTGTCAGCGGTTAGATGTGAGCAAAGGGACGAATGCTAAACACAAAGGTAAATGGCAAGTCGTCAGAAGTGTCGAAGAATTACCAGGATTGCACGATACTTACTGCTTCAACGAACCAGAGTTTCATAAGGGAGTTTTCGGAAATACCCTAACTGGAAACTGTAATTTGGCGGAGGTTCACCTCAATCAAATTGATCCTTACAACTTCAAAGAACAGGAGGAAGCTTTCAGGGCTGCGGCTCTATCTGTCGCAGTACTTCTCAATCACAAATTTATTGAACCCCGCTATCAATACAGCCGCGAATTAGACCCGATTGTCGGGGTATCTTTCACGGGATTGTTCGATTTCTTTGTTCATGCTTTTGGCGTTGAGTGGCTGCGCTGGTGGGTGGAAGGCCGCCCGCAAACTCCGCAAGGAATCGCTTTTAAACAGCGGGAAGAAGAGTATTTGAGTGGTTGGCGCGAGATTGTCGATCGGGTAGTATGGGATTATTGCGATCGCCATTCCTTAAAACGCCCGAATCGCTGCACAACCGTTCAACCATCGGGTACTAAATCTCTGCTGACAGGTGCTTCCCCCGGCTGGCATCCGCCGAAAGCCCAGCGTTTCATTCGCCGAATCACTTTCGGCAAAAACGACCCCGTAGCCCTCGCCTGCATCGACTACGGATACAACGTGATTCCGTCTCAATCTGACAAAGATGAAAACGGCAATTTGCTGAACAATCCCTTCGATGAACGCTGCACGGAATGGCTGGTAGAAATACCTGTTGCGGTAAGTTGGGCTGATTTACCCGGTGCTGATGAAATTGACATTAACAAGTTCTCAGCGGCGGCACAAATGGACTTTTATATGCAAGTGCAAAAGTTCTATGTGCGACATAACACTTCGGCCACAATTGAACTGCGCGAAAATGAAGTGGAAAGTTTGGGCACTCGGATTTATGAAGCGATTCGCGATGATGAAGGCTACATTTCCGCAGCGCTTTTGGCTCGGTTTGATGCTCTTGAAACTTTCCCGCGTCTACCGTTTGAACCGATAAACAAGGAAACTTACACCAAGATGGTGGAAGAGGCATTAGCGCGCCGCGAAATAGATGTTTTTCACGCGGCTTTGAGTCGCTATGACTTGGGTGAAATGATGGATTCCGGGCCTGCAGGGTGCGATTCCGATAAGTGTTTGATGCCGGAGACTAAATAGATTTAGCGATGGCTTGAAGATGAGAAATCCCCTGGTTTTGGGGATTTCTTTTTTTGAGTCGCACAAAAATGCTAAAATAGCTGCGATCTCTATTGACATTAGCTTGCGAACTTGGGAATATTAGCTGTATAAATATCTCGCAGCAACTAGAGAACACAAACATGAACGCAGAAGATATCCTGCAATTACCCCATATAGGTTTAAAGAACAGAGCTATACTTCCTGAACTATCAGGAATATATTACGTTATAGACGAAAAATTTATAATTTGGTACATAGGAAAAGCAAAGAATCTACGCACCAGGTGGGCCGGTGACAGCCACCACAGACTCGATCAACTACAAAAGCAACGAAAAAAGCTGTTTACGATCTATTATGAGTTAGTGCCTGAATCGCTACTTGATGCTACAGAACAGCAGCGTATTGAGCAGCACAGCCCGCAGTTGAATGGAACTCAAGTCAAGGTTAAGAAATTACGTCCAACAGAAACACTATTACGGGAAACGCTAGCTAACCTTGCCCCTTACAGTTTTGTATTAGGTGTAGAATCAGCCAGAAAACAAGACCTGAAGTTCATAGAAGATGCTCTGTATTGGCGAGATAATTCGAGAGTTAAGAAGGCTATTTTGCCTTTGACTGTGATACACATTTGCATAGATGTAAGCGAATTATCGACCGGAACCAACTGGAACTCAGCGATACGTTTCATCAGAAAAATTTTTAGGAAACGCAGTAATTATTCAAAAAACTGGGAGTCTGCTTCTAAATACAAAAACAGGGCTGAATATTCAGTCAAAGTATTATTAGTTAATGGCTTCGTTATAGAAGTATGTGGAATACGGCAAGAAGCATTAAAATACATTCAAGACTATGAGTTAACTCAACTGGCTAATGTAGATATCAGGGCTGTGGATGAAGCTTCTTTAGTTATTCTAAAAAATAAGTGTTTACTTAACTGCGAAGCAGGGGTATTTTTAGCTCCTGACAACCAAGATCATCCATATCATGAATTTTGTCGCAAGGCAATAGAACGAATATATCCTTATAAACAAGATTTGGTTAAACTACTATTTAATGAAGAAATCGATCTAAGTAAGCCGCAAGTATTACCAACAGATACCAGAACTCTACGCGATAGTAGTACGGGTCTTCTTGTCCGGCTAGCTAACCTTGCTGATAAGAAAAGATATCTGATAGCATTGTTAACGGAACGCGGTCTTGACTTAAATCGTTATCGGGTTGACAAGTATCTAGAGTCCATACCAGAAGATGATAATTACATAGACAACATCACAGATAAAAGAATGACTGTCTTCATCAAGCCATTTCTTTGGAATCTCCCAGAAGTTTATTTGGCAGCCACAGTAGATAGAGTGTTTTGGTTGCTGCTAGAAACTTACCTGTCGGATTTTGCTAAAATAAAGCTAAACGCAGAAGAAAGATCTACAAGCAAAGCCTATGTATCCACTCGAAGTTTTATCGTGCCTGCGACACTGAATGTCACCTTAAATGGAAAATGGAAATCAGCTATCCCCTTTGGTTCTAAAGATGATATGTCATATAAAGCAGTTGTAGATATTATCACAAGTCGCTTACAGGCAAGCGGAATACCTAAGCTAAAGTTCTCGTTCACATTAGATAGTATACGCAGCTAGTTACTCACAAATCAACAGTAATATCATTTATCTCTATTTGAAATCTCTATTTGAAAATATCCTTCCGCTTCTGCAACAACAAAGTGGCGGTTAAATAAACTGCGGCGTGCAAACCTAAAATTCCCCAATTCAAAGCCAAGTTTTGCCAAGTCGGTTCGTAGACTGCACTCTTCTCGAATAACTGGGGTAAGATTGTACGATCGCACAATCTTACCGCACTTCCCTCAACCGTTCACATAATAATCCCGCGTTCCCTTCGCATTCATCGCTTCTCCGAGTCGATTTAACCCGTACACGTAAGCCGCAGTTCTCATGGAAACTGACAATTCCTGAGATTCTTGCCAAATTGCTTCAGTTTCTTCGACCATTTTATGCTTCAACCGCTGGTTGACCTCCTCCAGCGTCCAATAAAGTCCGCTGCGGTTTTGCACCCACTCAAAATAACTAACCGTTACACCTCCGGCATTGACTAAAATATCAGGAATTACCTGAATTCCCCTCGATTCTAAAATCAAATCAGCAGCAGAATCAATCGGCCCGTTAGCTACTTCAAAAATAAACTTAGCCTTAACATCATTAACATTCGCTTCCGTTATTTGATTCTCCAAAGCTGCTGGAACCAGCACGTCTACATCTAATGCTAAAAGTTGCTCATTTGTCAAGATTTCGTGTTCGACAATATTGCAAACAGAACCTTCACAGTAAAGAGCTTTGATACCTTTGTTAGAGTTTTTAAAGCCTCGAATACTGGGGATATCCAGCCCTTGTTTAGCATAAATTCCCCCTTGGGAATCGCTGACAGCAACAACTTTGTAACCTGCTTCCCAGAGCAGTTCTGCTATTTCTGCACCGGCATTACCAAAACCTTGTACTGCTACTGTTGTATCTTGAGGATTTAGCTCAAATTTGGGTAAAATAGTTTGTACTACAAAAAAAGCACCCATTGCTGTGGCCGTATCTCTGCCCAAGCTGCCGCCAATTGTCACTGGTTTTCCAGTCACAACCGCTGGAGAAAGCTGCCGCTTAATAATATTGTACTGATCCATCATCCAACCCATAATCATGGGATTGGTGTAGACATCCGGCGCGGGAATATCGACATCGGGGCCGATGAAATCTGCGATCGCATCGACATAGCCCCGGCTCAAACGTTCCAATTCCAGTTTGGACAATTCCTTGGGATTGAGAGTAATTCCGCCCTTGGCTCCTCCAAATGGCAAGTTCAAAACTGCACATTTAAACGTCATCCAAAATGCTAAGGATTGCACTTCATCAAGGGTTACTCCCGGATGATAGCGCACTCCTCCTTTAGACGGGCCTCTGGTATTGTCGTAGCGCACCCGATAACCTTGGAAAATTCGCAGGGAACCGTCGTCCATCCGCACGGGTATCGATACAATTAAACTGGATTTGGGGTGTTTCAGCCGTTCGATCGTATCCTCGGAAAGGGACACATATTTTAAGGCTCGTTCTAATCGGCGGCTGGCATCGGCAAATAATGATTCAGACATAATTGGAAGAAAGAAGGAAAGCACGACACGGATTTTGATACGGATACACGGATTAATTATTTAGTGTCCGTCAGATTTTGAAGTCAGAGGGAAGAAGCAAGAATAGCTGACATCTTAATTTTAAGTGTCTCGGCTGATCTACTGGTTTTCCTATACATTTTAATTTAATCACAATCCAGGTTGAATTCTGTCAACTGTCAATGGTTAACTGTTGACAAACTGCCTTGTGTCGATCGACAATATCGCAGTTTCAAGCAGGATTAAGCAGATACACTTACAATAGAGGGTGATATTTAAGCTCAAGCCTCAATTTGAGTTCGATCGCTCAAATCACAGCCAGCCATCAGGGGAATTAAATTCTGAAATAGATCGAGGCTTTAGCTGACGTTAGAAACTGAATTATTATTATGGTTGGACTCCTAGCCGCACTCTCTGCGTCTGCGGCAGGGGGTATGAGAATTGCCCTGCCCCTGCTGTTAATTGGTTTGTTGCGGATTGACAAACTTTGGTCGGAAATACCTCTATTGTCGGGGGTTCCCCCCCAGGTGGCTATCACCATCTTGGTGAGTTGGTCGCTGTTAGAGTTATTTGCTTCTAAAACCTTTGTAGGACAGCGGGTACTGCAAATTGTGCAAATTATTTTCAGCCCCATTGTAGGAGCAATTATGGGAATTGCGATCGCTCAAGTAAGTTCGATCGACGAAATTATTGCTCACCCTTGGATGCTGTGGATAATTGGTATTGTCGGAGGTTTGTTGGCTTTAGTGCTGCAACTGGTACAAGCAGGATGGTTTTACCGGCTGCGGGGTTTGCCGATTTGGGTGATTTTCCTCCAAGATGTTCTGTGCATTTCCTTGGTTTTGTTTGCCTTTGACGCACCGCGGCAGGGAGGGTTAGTTGCTATGATGCTGCTGTGGCTGGCAATTCGCAGTTCTAAAGAGTGGTATCGCTGGTACAAAAGTCAGGGAATACCGGGCGATAGGGGAAATCCCCGCCGTCGCAAGCGCGATCCTGATTAATTAGTGATTAGTTATTAGTTATTGGTTATTTAAGTAAAATTCAAAATATGTAGGTTGGGTTGAGGTAACGAACCCTACGCTTCGCTCCGCCCAACTCTTGGTTGAAAATAAGGTGTTGGGTTTCGCTATCGCTCAACCCAACCTACTTCTGTCAACTGTCAACTAACTATGAGCGATTTAAAGCAATCCGATCGAGTGTAGCGGGCCCTGACCCGTAATTAACTCCAACAATAGTGCCACAAAACCAATCATCGCCACACGACCGTTCCAGACTTCTGCCCCCGTGGTCAAACCCCACTCCCACTGCTCTTGAGGGTACATTTTTACTATCTTGGAAGGGCGTATAACATCAGAGAATTTAACGCTGGGAGATTCGATCGACTCGATGACTAAATCGGCCAAGGCTTCAATAAACACCGGATGAGTATTCAGGGCGGGCACTCGGTAGAAATTTTTAATCCCCGATTCTTCTGCTAATTCTCGATACTCCATGTCAATTTCTTGCAGAGTCTCGATGTGTTCGGAAACAAAACTAATCGGAACTACCAACAAATCTTGGACTCCATTTTCTGCCAATTCGGTAATGGCGTCTTCGGTGTAAGGTTTGAGCCATTCCACCGGGCCAACCCGACTTTGATAAGCTAGAGTGTGTTCGTTCGATCGGTTCAAATGTTCCATAATCAGACGAGTGCAATCTTCAATCTCGCGCTGATAGGGGTCTCCCGCCTCTTCTACGTAGCTGAGGGGGACGCCGTGGGCGCTAAAAAAGATGTGAACTCGATCGGGATTCGGATTGTGGTCTAGTTGTTGGGCTATCAGTTCCGACATTGCCTGAATGTAGCCTGGCCGCTTATACCAAGAAGGAATCGCGGTATATTCTATATCCTTGAGGGCAGGATCTTTGCCCCACATTTCTTCTAGCTGCCGGAAGCTAGAACCGCTGGTGCTGATGGAAAATTGAGGATACAGCGGCAAGATTGTCAAGTGTTCGATGCGATCGCGCTTAATTTTGGCGATCGCCTCTTCGGTAAAAGGATGCCAGTAGCGCATCCCCACGTATACTCGAGCATCTTGTCCCTTTTCTTGCAAGAGTTCTTGCAGGGCTAGGGCTTGTTCCTCGGTAATTCGCCGCAAAGGAGAGCCGCCACCGATTTGGCGGTAGTTTTCCTGGGATTTTTGAAAGCGCAGGGTCGAAATCAACCAGGCGAGGGGTTTTTGCATCCACGGAAACGGAATGCGAATGATTTCCGGGTCAGCAAACAAGTTGAACAGGAAAGGACGGACATCCTCGATTTGATCTGGCCCGCCCAAGTTTAATAGCAATACTCCCACACGACCCATAGCGGTTACAGCTCTCCCATCGTCTCAGTTCTGTTACTTATCTTTATCATATGATTTAATAATATCTTATGTCGATAACAAGGTATACATAATTTTGACTATTGCAACACTTTTTAGAGATTTAAGTTATCGGTATCAGTGTCTCTAGGATTGCGATCGCGCGTCTGGCTGCTTTGAGCGTAGGCGGCAATGCTCGTTTGGGTGACAACGGCCAAGGAAAAATGTACCATCAGCCAATTATTCTTTAGAAGCTTTTGCCGACTGTCAGTTTGACAGGAGTACGCAGCAGCGTTGGGATGCACGAAATGCAACGGGCGCAATTGCGACAAATCTTTCAGGAAGTATACCGCGCGATCGAGCCCGGTGGTCTATTCATTTTGGTAGATATTCATCGGCATACAAATCCGGTATTTAGGTCAGGGTTGGCTGTATTTTTGTGGTTGTTTGAGACTGAAACTGACTTGGGGAGTTTGTTGGCAGAAGTGGGATGGCGATCGTACAATTCCGAAGTAACTCCACAACCCAAACTTTATGCTGGCGGCAGCATTGAAGTAATCCAAGTTCAAAAGTCATTAGTCAGCAGTCATTAGTCAGCAGTCATTAGTCATTAGTAAAGGACGCGCCAATTATTGACTAAACACTGCTGAATTCTTACTTTTAAAATGAGGAATATTTAGTCATCACTAATCCTTCCTAACTAATGACTACTGACTACTGACTACTGACTAAACAAACTTTTTCGCTGCTGCCAAAGCCGCCTCAAACTTGAGCAATACATCCTTTTCTGTGTGAATAGCTTTCTCTTGTTCCAGCAGCGGCCGACCAAAGCGAAAAATACCGTCCTGTTCTACGTGGTCTACATAAGGCAGCGTTTCTGGATGTGGCAAAAATTTTCTGCCGATTGGGTACGGCGTGTGGAAAGAAAAACTAAAATCGGGAAACTTGTCGCTCTTGATTTCCAGGTAGTAAAGCGAGTAATAATCTTTGATGTCGGAGTACACGCATTCGCGGCACTTATTTACCAATTTGCGGTTCTGATAGAAAAAATCCCACTTATCCCAAAAGTAGCCATCTTTCATCATTTCCTGGTGATCGTCGCACAGTTCGAGATATAATTTGTCAGAATCAGCCGGACGGTAGAAGTAAAGCATGGCGTAGGGCATTTCAATCAGTAACTTGACTGCTTGATTTTTTCGCTGATACCATTCCTGCTGGTGAGTTTCGTAGACTTCCTTATATTTATTAATTGCTTTAAAGCTGTTGAGCTGATTTTCTTTGGCCCAGCGCGACGCCCAAACAGTCCAATAAGCTAGCTGGAAGGTTGCTGAAATTTCCGCCGAACCTTGTTCTTTCCAGTCGGCAATTATTTTTTCCCACTCGGAACTAAAAGCTACTCGCGATTGTTCGTTTTCTGCGGGGTTTTCTGTATTGATTGGGGTGGGTATTTGGCGATTGTTTTTAATCAGCCCTTTGGGTTCTTTGCGCCAATTATTAATATCGGTTGGCGTTAGACTTAAGATGAATCTTCTGTCGTGAACGGGATATTCTAAATGGATTCCTGATTTGCGGAAAGAGCGGTATTCTAAAATAGGGAGTTTGTCTTGTTCAATCCACTGCTGGCGTTCTGCTGGCGAACACTTGAGTATTGTTTCTAATTCAACGGGATCGACGGCTAATTCACTTTTGAATGTCTCCCAAAATCTTTCTTGTTCGGCTGGATTTACTTCCAGCAGGGATACAATTCGGTTGACGAGATGATCGGTTTGGTCTGGGCAATTGTCAGGAAGTCCTAAGAAGTCGAGGAGTTTGGTCTTGAGTATTCGTCTGGCTGAGATTAGCTCGGCTAACATGAGAAGCTCCAGTAGAGTCATGACTTGCGCCCTTGAACTGGCAAGATTTATGCAAGTCTTATATATCTTAACTCAATTGGCGTAAGTCCCACGCTGCAATTGTACTCAATTGGGCGTTGGGATATAAGCCAAGCAAGGTCTATGAAATACTCAAAAATTTCCTGATTTATCACAAAAAGATGGTAAGATATAATTGGTTGCGACCCACCCACTCGGCTGCCAACAACAGGTCACAGTAGCAGTAGTATGCTTACCAAGGATAACTGCGAGAGAAAGGGGGAAAAGACAGACCGCTGGTTATTGGGATACGTCCTAATATGAAATACAATCCAAGTTTGTCATACGGAATAGTTTTTTGCCTTGGGAAACAGGGTTTCTGCGTGGGTTCCCTACAAAGGGATAAAGGCTGCAAAGCCAGAGATGCTGTGTAAGACTTGGATCGTCTTAGGTGACGAATACCCAGTAATGGGATACCCAACAGAGCAACGGCAAATGAGACACGAAGCCTACACTATACCGCAAGGTTAGTGTTAGGTATTTCACTAGATTCTCCTGGGTTGTCGGCAATTGAAAGGTGTGCGCGAGCGAAGCTATCCCATTGCGCCTGCGGGCCCGTTGCGGTAGGGAATCGCCGAACCTCGGCCCCATCCCTAAGCCAAAATACTCAAAACAAGGGCAAAAGGTCGATCGACCTTTTGCCCTGATTGGCTAAAACTCATATGTTGCACCATTCTCAATTACTTGTTTAGGAACAGGCAAGATGCCTGTTCCACAAGAAAATTTATATTTTGTGGAACAGGCATCTTGCCTGTTGCTGAAAATGGTGCGAGATATCAGCTAAAATCGATAATTGCGATCGCGCACCCACAAACTCACAGGCACAGCATGGCCTGTTTTGTCAACCTTTACTTCTACCAAAAAAGATTGTCGCTGGTTCCTTTGAGCTTCGCTAATGTCCTGATTGACTTTTTCCCTTTCATCCTCTGGCATATAATAAGTTTCTAAGCCGTATTCCATCTGCCAACCGTTATATTTGCCCTTAATTGCGATTTGGTTGGCGGGCAAATTAACGGGATTTTCCCGACTGACGCGGACGGGTTTCCAAGCTTGGGGGCGGCCGGGATTAGTCGCGGTTTTTGGCGATTCTAAGATTACATAAAAACTGGTTTTTGGCTTGAGATTGTGCGTATTTTTTGGACAAACAACTCCGGGCGGACAAGGTGTTTTTTGGGTAGGTAAATCTTTCCAGCCGGGGAGTTTTTGGAGATTTGTGAGATCGGAAATATCATATCTCAAAACTTGGTAATATCCGCGCAAAAAGTCGTAAGGGTCTACTGGTGCTGTTTGCAGGACAACTGTTTTGCCAGTAATAAAAGTGTAAACTGCGGTCGCTGGTACGGCGGCAATTAGTCCGATTTGCAAGAGCAAAGGAACCCACAGCCGCCACGCGGGAAGGCGTTTTGCTTCTGGGGGAAGCTGAAACAGATTTGTTGTATCTGGATTTTCAACTAATAAGTCAATGTTGTTTGTGTTCATGTTAGGTATGGGTTATATTGTTTGCGGTGGTTTCGGAATGATTAAACCGCAGAGAACGCAGAGGGCGCTGAGTTAGAGAAGAGAGAGATTAATATTTTCTATTCATCGGAGATTGTTGCGAAGTGGCGCTCGAACCACAAACCCGCAGCAATTACGCCAATTCCGCACAAAACAAAGACAAAAGATTTGAGCAACAATCCTGTGTTATATTCAAATACTCTGCTGATGATTTGCAGGGTGATTAATACCATGCCTCCCCAAAAAGTCTTGCGGTTTCCTAATGCTAAACCTTCTCGGATTAAGCCGACCGCGAGTAAAAATGATAAAACATTGAACAGGAAAGTCGCTAATTGAGGAATGGGAGTAAAACTGAGGTGAAAAAGCGGTATAAAGGCGCTGGCGAGGATGAAAATGCCGATCGCACTTGTAGTCAAATCCACTGCTTTTTGTTTTGGTCGCCGCAGTTCCAAACGTCCCAAACGCAGCCATTCAAACAGCGTGAAACCGCCCAAAACAGCCACATTTGCCAGCAAAACCCAATCCGACTCCGTTGGCGCAGGATTCGGCAAATCTTGCCACCACCAGTGGAAAGAAAGAACATAAAACAAACCGGCGAGAAACAGCAGGGCTAAACTGCGGGCGGTAGGTTGAAACAGCTTGCGGCGTACCTGTGGCCAGATTGCATCGTCGTATCCCCACAGCAAAGCGGGCGGTAAAGCACAAAAAATTGCTGTACCCCAGGTTTGATTTAACCCTTGGACAATAGAAACTTGTAGGGAGAAAATTATCGCGATCGCACCTAGGGCAAAAATAGCACGCGATCGACACCAATAAGCCAGCGGCACAAACATTATACTGGCTGCGATCGGCATTTGCCGCACCAAAACTTCCAGCCAAGAAAACTCGACTTTGGAAGACCAATCTAACACGGCCAGCCAATAGCCTAAACCGACTAAAAGTGCGGACAAAACGCCCAAGGAAGTCAACCGCAAACTGTAAGCCATTCCGAGCACGCCGATTCCCCAAGTGAGGTAAAGTCCGTAGGAAGAACCGCCAATGTGAAACATTTGTGCCATCAAAGCCATATTTGCTCCTAAAATCAGAGCTCCTAACAGCAACAATCCTTGACCTAGGAGTTTGTTTCGCCCTATTGTTAGGGGCAAATTTAGATTGGAGTTTTTGCTTCGGGATGGGGGAATTCGCCACAGATAGAAACCTGCTGCATTGACTGCTACGAAAAGACTTAGCAGCAGCGCAACTCTCACTTCCCGCGACCAAACTTGCCAGTTTGCGGCTACAAAGGTGATGACTCCTATACCGAGGAGAATGCCGCCGAGACTCATCAGAATGCTGAGGAAACGGTTGCGGGAGGCGGTTTCGAGTGTGTTGAATTGGTAGCGTTCCGAAAGTTGTTGGTAGAATGAAGTGTCGATGAGTCCTTCTGCTTGCCAGAGTTTGGCTTGTTCGCGCAACTCCCGTCGAAATTTATCTGAAATCATTGTTTATATTCCAGAGGATTGGAACTGTGATAGTTTTTAATATGTCACTTGTGGGTTGATTGTCGATGGAGGCTGGGACACCTCTCTAACTTGCACAGCAGATTTGATTGAGATCCTTCGGCGGTTGAAACCGTTTCTATATAAACAAACTCCCAGCAGCAAGGGACGAATAAATTAAGGAAGGTAATTTTATGGTACAAGCTCAATCTAAAAAATTAACTTTTGACGAGTACCTTAATTACTCAAATGATACGGATCAACGCTATGAGTTAATTGATGGGGAGTTAATCGCTTTGCCGCCAGAATCTGAACCTAATAATTTCATTGCTAACTATCTATTTTTCTATCTGGCTAGCAGCGGGCTAGTGCCACTTAGACTGATTAAAACGCATAATTGCGAGGTTCAAGTTGCCGTTTTGCGATCGGGAGATGCGGCCAACCGCTACCCCGATTTGATAATTCTGGAACCTGAACACATTCCGCTGACAGCAACCAGGCTAACTATCACCTTCGATATGTTGCCTCCTCGGTTTGTTGTGGAGGTAGTCAGTCGGGGTAGAGTGGGCAGGGATCGGGATTACGAGCGCAAACGAGCTCAGTACGCAGCGCGGGGCATTGCAGAGTATTGGGCGATCGATCCAATTGAACAAGTAGTGACAGTTTTGCGGCTTGAGGATGGGCAATATGTTGAGGTTGGGGTGTTTCGGGATGGAGAGGCGATCGTATCTCCGATGTTTCCACAGCTAAGTTTGACGGTTCAACAGATTTTGAGTGGAGAGGTTTAAGGGCGGATCAATAGCTAATTGGTTAGCATTCATCTAACCACCTACCGATTAGTGAAAATCTCCACCCTCAACCTGATTGAGGCCAGGTTTCAATCCCTGATAGGGATTTAGGTTGATTGCAACCTGTAAGTTTCGCTAACAGTCACACCATTTTTAGATAGTGACGTGAGAATATCATCAACCTTACTTTGCTAAATAAATCTAGGCGGGGAAACTCAATTTTCCCCGCCTAGACCTTATAACCGTTATGGCTGGTCACTTTTCCATTTGCTGAGAAAAGCTTCATAATGCTGGCTAAGAGCGTTTTGATTTGGTATTGTTTTTTGATCCTGTGGTAAAGCCAGTTTCCGACCAGCCAAATCGTGGTAACAGGTGCCGACAAGTTCAGGAGCAATCACCACTTCATGGGTATCTGGTCGAATTGATAGTAGATGCAAATCGAACAGAGTGTGTATGTCGGATCTGAGCGGTAAACCATTTGTTGGATGATTGGTTTGAGTACCTTGATATGGAATTATATGTGCAGCTTCGATAGCTGACTCTACATCACAATCAGTTATCGGGCATCGACCACCGTAAGCAATTAACAACTTACGTCGAAATCCAGCCTGTCCCTGTCGCTGCACAATAGAAGCAGTTATCCGTTGTCTGGCGTCTTGAAGAGTTTCAGTGTCAAAATATTCCTCAGATTCAATTTTCTGACGCTCAGCATCTAGCTCAGGTAGCGCTGGATTGCGGGTGTGGAGGTAAGAATCGGGAATGGTTCGCAAATCTAGTTTTCCCAAATTCTCCATACTACGAATCGCCTCTGGGATTTCAGTAATCTGATTGCTACCAAGGGTAAGCCGTTTTAGATTGAACAGTTGCCCAATTGCTTCTGGGATAGAGGTAATCTGATTCTGGTCGAGTTTAAGCCATTTTAGATTGGACAGTTGCCCAATCGCTTCTGGGATAGAGGTAATCTGATTCTGACCAAGGCTAAGGATTTCCAGATTGGACAGTTGCCCAATCGCTTCTGGGATAGAGGTAATCTGATTCTGATGGAGGTTAAGGATTTCTAAATTGGACAGTTGCCCAATCGCTTCTGGGATAGAGGTAATCTGATTCTGATGGAGGTTAAGGATTTCTAAATTGGACA
>NZ_JAUBUC010000022.1:77196-92288 GCF_036705285.1 Microcoleus sp. B4-C1
ATTGGACAGTTGCCCAATCGCTTCTGGGATAGAGGTAATCTGATTCTGATGGAGGTTAAGGATTTCTAAATTGGACAATTGCCCAATAGCTTCTGGGATTGAAGTAATCTGATTATTATAGAGGACAAAATTTTTCAAATTGGACAGTTGCCCAATCGATTCCGGGATGGAAGTAATCTGATTTTCATGGAGTAAAAGAGTTCTCAGATTGAACAGTTGCCCAATAACTTCTGGGATGGAGATAATCTGATTCTGCTCAATGAAAAGCCGTTTTAGATTGGACAGTTGCCCTAATGCTTCTGGGATGGAGGTAATCTGATTCTCACTAAGGTCAAGCCCTATCAGATTGGACAGTTGCCCAAACCACTCTGGGATGGAAGTAATTTGATTGCAACTGAGGTTAAGCGAGTCCAGATATATACACTTGGCAATTTCCGGTGGTACTTCTTCCAACTGCAGCCCCGATAAATCTAGTTCACTCAAATTTTCATCAGCAACCTGCTCAATTCGTCGCGCTGCTTCCTCTCGGCTCATGTCGTTTACCTCTTATTAACATTTATTTTATTGCGACCAAGATTTCGATGAGGCATTTGAGATATTGTGTCGTTAATCTTTCTCTTTTTTCTCTTTAGACGGGGGAGTGACATTAGAATCACCTTTGGGTGGAGTCCGTTTTTCTGGGGGATTTGACTTTTTGGCTTGGTAGCCATCCAACCGTTCTTGTTTTTCGTTAGACATTAGCTTCCTCCTGTTTATCGTCCCAAAATTCAATATACTTTATTTCTTCCGCTTTTAGCAAGATGCCACGAGGGGGGATTAGCCTTTCCCACGATTTATTAGTATCAATCGTGTACATTTCCTCAATATACAAGTCACGCTCTGAGCTAATCGATGAAGCAAAGGAGTTAGTGCCGGAATACCCTGCTACTGTAGTGCCGTCTTTCAAAATTACCTTTAGCCATACAGACTCATTAAGTTTACTGAACTTATAGTCCCAGCTTGTAGGAGTGCTAGAAATTGTATTTAATCCCAATCTATTTAAGATTTTTTTAATCCATTCTTTTTGGCTGAAAAATCCAAGTAAGACTCCAATTGCTATCGGGCTAATGAACACAAAAACTCCCAGAAATACAGCAGTGTAAAAACCAGATAAAATCTCTCTATATGTTGTAAAAAATATTAAATAAATTAGCCAACACCAAACTGCATAATTGACACAACTCAGAGTCAAAAATCGCAAGAGGGAAATTTGTAAATCTTCCTGCCTTCTAGGGGCAAAAATAGATAATGTTAAATCCATAATAAATCCGGGAACCAGAAATGTTATGGCGTAAAATACAGCGTCAAAACTTGTTAGCGCTATGCCTCCTCTTGCTTGCCCTAAAATAGTTATAACCATATCTGATTAACCCCCCAAAATTTTCTCTATATCAACATGATAATATTCAATCTTCACTAATGGTTCCCACCCCAAGTACACAGAGAATAGAAGCGGATATTATTTTGGTCGAATTTGAGGTATTTCCCAGTCCAGGGCTTGCAAGGCAAAACTCAGTCAAGATATCTGTATTTCCCAGCCCAGGGCTTGAAAGTGCGAAAGCTACATCAGGATAGGGTAATTTTCTGATGTACACCTCACAAACCAAGTAAACCCGCTAAGGCTAGTCTGTGGCGGGTTTTGCTTTTTAAAAAACAACGTACTTTCAAGTCGCACCTATGACGCAAAAAAGCTAGACCGCTCCGACCGCTCCGACCTTGCCAGCGCTCCGACCGTGCAGCCGTGGTTAGGGTGCGATTGTGGCAGTGTCAGCCGTGCCAGCCATCCAATCACCCCGAAACCCCCCACAACGCTCTAGATGGTGTATTTTGAACCCTTGCCAGCGGTGCGACTGTGCAGACGTGCCAGACAGTCGATCGCCGCGTTGCCTCGGAGTCATCCGATCGCCCTGTTGAATCTGGCAATTTCAAGGGGTAACGACAGCCGAAAAAAATTACTCCCTCAAAAAAACACCTACCCCTAGGCGCAAATCTCAACCCTCAACCCGATTCAAATTCCAGTCGTAAGGCAAAAAAACGATCGCCCATCCATCACCCACAGCCACCTCCGGCCCCAAATAACCGCCCACATACTCAGCCACCGAACCCGCCGCTTTTACAAAATCCTCGCCGTACCACTTAAAAATCTTGCTCAAATAAAGCGTCTTTTTCTCGGCATCATATCGCACCTTATCAGGATTGTGAATAAAACGGCTCGCATCTGCTTCTAGTTGAGTCCGTACCGACTCCGGGAAATAAGCCCCGCGACGCAGCAGCGGGCACCCGACAGAAGCGCAAACTAATGCAAAATGGATGCGCGGTTCGGCAAATTCCGGCCGCAATATTGCGTGTTCGATTTGATTGAGACTGTACTTTTTGCCGCCAATAATCACATTTGAACGGGTGAAAAAATCCAAAAAACTCAGCCAGTTGGGAATTCCCAAAACTTTGGGACGGATCGACGCGATCGGATATACTTCCAGAACTTGAGAAATTGCGATCGCATTATACGCATTCAGCCACAACGCCAGCCGCGCATCCGCATCAGTAAAATCCGCCCAATCCAAATCCGCCAAACTTTCCAGCCACGCCCTCAAAACATCCGCCCCTTCAGCTTTCCAGCCCCGATAATTGACGCGGCCGAAATCGTCAACGTAGCGTTGCAGCAACTCGTCCCAAATCCTAAAGTCGATCGTACCGATCATTTATTACTATCCATCATATAAGGCGGACATTGCTTTAACTTCTGCTTCTATAGCAATCCTAAATCTTTTGTGAATTTCTTACTCCCTCCCCTTAGCAAGGGGAGGGTTGGGGTGGGGTTAAAAATTTACGACTCCTGCAAGGATTTCTCTATTTAATACTAGCCTCAACCCAAATAACACCTGCAACGGTAGTATTTTTTAGATTAACCCCCTCAAACGGGCTCTGGATTAAATTAACTTGAGTCAAATTAGCGCCTTGTAAATTAGCTTGCCACAAACAAGCCCCGCTCAAATTTGCCCCCGATAAATTAGCTGCCCTAAAATTTGCTTCTCTCAAATCTGTTCCTGGCAAATCCGTATTTGCTAAACTCGCCTTCCCCAGGGAATGCCGCTCAAATCCCCGCCCGGACACGGGTTAGTTTACCACAACTAATTGACTTGCTGCGGCTTAGGTGCAATCACCGGTGTAGCGAACCAGAAAATCATTCCCCATGAAACTGCTCCCAAAGTTACAGATTTCCTGCTCTTTACATTCTACACTTTTAAAAGATTCTTAATTTCAAATTCAACGGGGATCGGTTTCTTCCGGCACAACACCCCTCTCACTTTGATCGGCAATTTTTTTAATTCCCCTTACCTTCCTAACAAATTATGACGGATAGAACCGACTTTTTCGATAAACTGTTAGCGGCTGTTGAAACCAATCAAAGTTTGCTGTATTTAGCCCTCGATCCCGACCCGGAAACCATGCCCCCGCTGGTTTCTATGACTGGGGCAGAGACTCAAATTTTTGTAACTGATTTGTTTGCAAAGGTAAAAAGTGCGATCGACCAAACAGCCGATTTAATTTGTGCTTGCAAAATCACCCTCGGTTTTTACCAATCTCTCGGTATTCCCGGTTGGGCATTGCTGCAAGAAATTTTAACAATTATTCCCCCTCACCTGCCAGTCATTTTAGATGCCAAACACTGCGATTTAAATACCAGCACAGTATTTGCCAAAATTGTATTTCAAGACTGGCGAGTTGACGCTATTACCTTAAGTCCCTATGCCGGATTCGACCAAGTAGCGCCTTTTTTGTTATACGCCGGAAAAACTGTTTTTGTGCTCTGTGCCACCGCCAACCCGTCAGGGGCTGCTTTGCAAGAATATCCGACGCCAAACAACCCTTTTTACTTGCAATTAGTCCGACTCTCTCAAACTTGGGGAACTCCCGAAAAAGTCGGTTTAGAAGTAGGAGTAATGCCGGATATGTTAGCCCGCATCCGCAAAGAAGCTCCTGAACGCCTAATTTTAGTTGAAGGAGACATCGCCGAAGAAAATGACCTCACAGAAGAAAACGACCTCGCAGAACTGCTGGCGGCCGGTTTAAGCACAAATGGTGACGGTTTGCTGCTGCCCGTCCCCCCAAGTTTATTAGCGGGAAAAGAGCCGCACCGAGAAATTGAGAAATTGCGGGATAGTATTAATAAACAGAGGGTGCGGGCGATCGAAGGTAGTCCCACTTGCGAACTGTGGCTGCCCGATGTTTGCTTTTTGCAACCGGAACCTCACCGCGATTTAATCTTGCAACTTTATGACATCGGCTGCGTAGTTTTTGGCGACCACGTACAAGCATCGGGCGCCGTATTTCCATATTACATCGACTTGCGGAAAATAATCTCAATTCCGCAGATTTTCCACCAAATTGTCAGCGCTTATGCAGACATTCTCAAGGATTTAAAATTCGATCGCATTGCGGGAATTCCCTACGGTTCTTTACCCACAGCAACCGGTTTAGCATTGCGGATGGAACGCCCGATGATTTTCCCGCGCAAGGAAGTGAAAACTTACGGTGCGGGCAAATTAATTGAGGGGCATTTTCAGGCAGGAGAAACGATTGTCGTAGTCGATGATATTTTGATTAGTGGCAAAAGCGTAATGGAAGGCGCGGCTAAGTTAAAATCGGCTGGCTTGAATGTGGAAGATATTGTGGTATTAATCGACCACGAACAGGGAGTCAAAGATAAGATGCAGGCCAACGGTTATCGCGCACATTCTGTGTTAGCGCTTTCGGAAATAGCTGAAGTTTTGTATCGAGCAAATCGCATTGATACCGAGCAATTCCATCTTTTGACAGCGGCACATTAAATTATAAAATTTCTAGTTACCAGGCTCTGCCTGGTAATTAATACCCGGAGGCTCTGCCTCCTTTATTTATGTCTCATTTGGCTTGTTTTAATGGAGGCAGAGCCTCATGAAATGCGTTACCAGGCAGAGCCTGGGAACGAGTAAGAACGAGTAAGAATTAATTGTCTAGTTTTCTAGTTACCAGGCTCTGCCTGGTAATTAATACCCGGAGGCTCTGCCTCCAAAATTCAGTCTAGTTTGCCTTGTTTTAGTGGAGGCAGAGCCTCATGAAATGCGTTACCAGGCAGAGCCTGGGAACGAGTAAAGGTAAATAAATCAACCTTGCAGAACTTCAATTAAAGCATCGCCCATTGCCCGACAGCCGACGAGTTTCATGCCTTCCGACATGATATCACCAGTGCGATAACCTCGATCCAAAACTTCGACAACTGCTTGCTCGATTTTATTAGCAGCTTCCGGTTGATTTAAGGCGTAACGTAGCATCATTGCCGCGCTTAAAACTTGGGCGATGGGATTGGCTTTATCTTGTCCCGCGATGTCTGGTGCGGAACCGTGCACAGGTTCAAAAACTCCCGGCCCGCTTGCTCCCAAACTAGCAGAAGGCAGCATCCCAATGCTACCAGTTAGCATCGCCGCCGCATCGGAAAGAATGTCGCCAAATAAATTGCCGGTGACAATTGTATCGAACTGTTTCGGCCAGCGAATTAACTGCATGGCTGCGTTGTCAACATAGAGGTGAGAAAGTTCGACATCAGGGTATTCTGAAGAAAGGGCAATAATACGATCGCGCCACAGTTGCGAAACGTCCAAAACATTCGCTTTATCAACGGAACACAGCCTTTTGCTCCGCTTCCTGGCCGTCTCAAAAGCGACTCGCCCGATTCTATCAATTTCCGACTCGGTGTAAGCCATCGTATTAACGCCGCGTTTTTCGCCTGTTTCCGTCTCAAAAATACCTTTCGGTTTGCCGAAATAAATGCCGCCTGTGAGTTCGCGGATTACCATAATATCCACGCCTTCGACAACTTCCCGTTTCAAACTAGAAGCATCAACCAATTGCGGTAAAATAGTCGCCGGACGCAAATTGGCAAACAATCCCAATCCGGCGCGCAGTCCTAATAATCCTGTTTCCGGGCGCTGTTCGCGGGGCAAATTATCCCACTTGTAACCGCCAATAGCTGCTAACAATACTGCATCGCAGTTGCGGCATTTTTCCAGTGTTTCTTCGGGTAGCGGATTGCCTGTTGCGTCAATAGCAGCGCCGCCCATTAAAGCTTCTTGAAATTCAAAGCCGATGTCCAATTGTTGACCGACAAGTTTCAGGACATCTACCGCCACAGCGATAATTTCAGGGCCGATGCCGTCTCCTGGTAAAAGAGTGATGCGGTAGTTTTGAGTCATATCGATTTTGGAGTTTTGATTTGAGATTTGAGATTGAGAGTTAATGGGAATTCTTTGAAAATGCAAGACATTCTCACAAGGTTATAATCATATCAGGATAAGCAACCTCAGAATTGATTATGACATTCCCGACTTACCCGCCTGCTCAAGCTGAACCGCCTTTAGACCCCCGGCAGAGTTTGCCAACAATGTATGATTTACCTAGCGAAGACCCAAAGGAGCCCGGTTTGCCAGATACCTTTCATTTAGATCAGCCGCAACTCTTGGAATTCACGTTTTTGCCGCCGGGATGGGATGCCGAACAAGTCTTTACAGCCAGTGACCTAAATTTGTATTACGATGCAACACAACCGCGCTGGCATAAACGCCCGGATTGGTTTGCTGCGGTGGGTGTGCCAAGGCTTTATCAAGGGCGCGATATGCGTTTGAGTTATGTAGTTTGGCAAGAACGGGTAAATCCGTTTGTGGTGGTGGAATTGCTATCGCCGGGTACTGAAGATGAAGATTTAGGGCGGACTGTTCAGCAAGCTGGAGAACCGCCGACTAAGTGGCAAGTTTATGAACAAATTTTGCGGATTCCTTACTATTTTATTTTCAGTCGCTACACGGATGAATTGCGAGCTTTTCATCTTGTAGGAGGCCACTATGAACCTGCAGAATTAATTGATGGGCGGTTATTTATTCCTGAGTTGCAGTTGAGTTTAGGTTGGTGGCAAGGCAGTTATAAGAGTATGAATCGGTTGTGGTTGCGGTGGTTTACGGCTCAAGGAGGGTTGATTTTGAGTCCGGGTGAAAGAGCAACGGCGGCGGAACGGCAACTGATAGAATCTCAACAGCAACTCATAGAATCTCAACAGCAAGTTCTAGAATCTCAACAGCAACTCATAGAATCTCAACAGCGAGAGGAAAGACTAGCGGCGCGGTTGCGGGAGTTAGGCATCGATCCTGAACAGTTGGTTTAATAGTTCTCGCACCCAGGCCTGGTGAAACCCGGTTTCTTCCTTCTATTTCTCGTGACTCGTCCCAAAACTCGTAGAAACCGGGTTTCTAGCCCCCATGCGTAATTCTTGCTTGAGTATTCCAAAAGCCCGATAGCCCATAACCCCTTTTCAACTCCTCGAATCCGCGCAACACGAGTGAAATAAGATAAAAATAGTTCGATCGCACGCACGTACAAAAAAATCGGCAAGGAGTCGCACCAGTGGCAGAGGGCGAAGGCATACCAACATCAGCACAGATTGACAATCGGGACTATTCTTGGGCCTTTTGGCCAGTTGTTCCCCTCTATCCCTACAGCAAGCGGCGCACCATCCGCAAGGAAATAGTTAAAGATACAATCTGGACTTTTGACCAACTACAAGGCATTTTCTACGTAGTCGTCCCGATTCGGATGACAGTAATTAAACTAGAACCCGAAGGCCTTCTCGTCTACGCCCCCGTTGCACCGACTCCTGAGTGCATCCGCTTGGTAAAAGAGTTAGTAGCAGAGCACGGCGAGGTGAAGTACATCATGCTGACAACGGTTTCGGGCATCGAGCACAAAGTTTTTGTCGGCCCCTTTGCGAGGAGTTTTCCCGAAGCGCAGGTGTTTGTCGCCCCGCAGCAGTGGAGTTTCCCGGTGAATTTGCCGCTGAGTTGGCTGGGTTTGCCCGCGAAACGCACCTCTGTACTGCCGTTTGACAGCAGCAACACGCCGTTAGCCGATCAATTTGATTGGGCAATTCTCGGCCCCCTCGACCTCGGTTTGGGCAGATTTGCGGAAGTTGCGTTATTTCACAGACGATCGCGCACGCTGATGTTAACAGATTCCATAGTTTCGATTCCCGAAAACCCGCCCGCGATCGTCCAACTCGACTCGTACCCGCTGCTGTTTCACGCCAAAGACAGCGCCTCGGACACGGTGCCAGACACCCACGAAAATCGGCGCAAAGGGTGGCAGAGAATCGCCTTATTTGCCATGTATTTTAGCCCCAGCGTGCTGGAAGTGCCGCCGTGGTCCCAGGTATTTGCCAGCGCACGCAAAGCGCCAGAACGCTCTAGGAAAGCTTATTTCGGGTTGTATCCGTTCAAGTGGAAAACACATTGGGAGCGATCGTTTGAGGCTTTGCGGGGAGGGGGGCGGTTGTTTGTCGCGCCGATTTTGCAGACATTGATTCTCAACCGCGCGCCGAGGGAAACTCTCGATTGGGTGGATCAAGTGGCGAGTTGGGACTTTGAAAAAATTGTACCTTGTCACTTCGATGGTGCGATCGACTCCCGGCCCCGTGAATTTCGGCAAGCATTCTCATTTCTGGAAAAACACTCGCCTGTTAATTCTTTACCCGAAGACGATTTTAAATTGCTCAGGCAGATTGATGCGGGTTTGAATAAAACTGGTTTGGTTCCCCCTGCAAAAGAGAAGGTTTAATCTGAAATTTTTGACAATTCTGAATAAGCTGTTTGAGCACAGGCAAGATGCCTGTGCCACTAAAAAATTTAGATATTGTGGAACGGGCATCTTGCCCGTTTCAACACAGGCAAGATGCCTGTGCCACTAAAAAATTCAGATATTGTGGAACGGGCATCTTGCCCGTTCCGGCTAGAAGCCCATCGCAAAGATAAAACCCTTGACAATTACTGGAAATTTATTCACTTATCTCATTAAATTATTAATCAACTCATCCACCTTCAAAAGTTCTTGAATAATTTGCTCTACCCTCTGCAGTTCATTTATAGGATTGAGAACTCTAATAGTTTTAGCAGATGTCGCTGAAGTATGTACCGCAACACCTCTTTCTTCCCCAAACGTATTCATCGTACCTAGCCAAGCAGAATCTAAATCATCAGTATCTATCCCTATTGGCAAAAGCAACGCCAGAAGATTAGCTTCTTTAATTCCATGATTTTGGTCAATTACTCGCTTAAAACTCTTAATAGCTAAATCTATTTTTTTATTGATTTTTATTTTTTCCTCCTTAACTTTTGTACTTCCCTTGGTTGGATTAAGTGTATCAGGCGGTACTTCCATCATTTGACCCGAAAAGGCAAGCAAGCAGATTAAAGTACGGCAAGTCTTACCCTGACTGTCCCAATTATTTTTAGCGTTAAGGGTGACTTCCCAAACTCTGTCCTCAAAATAAGCCTCAATTTCGGCATGAACGAAAACTCTGTAAGTAAGAGTTAAGGCTAACTGCCGATCCGAATATAAACCTGTAGGGCTAACTTTAGGAATAAATTGTTTTTTTAATCTATTTAACTCCTTGGTTAGAGTCCGAAATCTAACGGATTTTGACATACCTATGAATAACTTACCTCTACCTCAAACCGTTAAATATAATACGGTTATCTACAAGTTCAGGTACATTAAACTCTACATCCAAAACCTTTAACAAAGCTTTGCCCCACAGTGAAAGACGAGTATGAGTTTCACGAATGCTAGTTGTGCTTTTCTCAACAGCTTCTCTGAACTCGCTACTAGATGATGAACATAACTCTTTAAAAGCATTTGCCACACCCGCCGGATTCTTCTCAGCAGCTTCTCTAATAACTGGATCTGAAAAATAAAAAACCATCACATCTAAAATAGCTCGATTAAACTTGCTTCGGTAAGTATGAGAATTGCCTAACCACACACGAAATATATTTTCTTCTCCAAATATTTTAGTAGTTGTTTGCACTGCTTTTTCAAATTGGCTAACTGTAGATTCTATCTCCAGTTTGCGATATTTCCAATCCTGGTTGAGTTCTTTGCAAGTTATATCCAGGAACACTTTAAGATTACCGCGATACTCGGATAAGAAATGATGAAATCCTACATATCGAAGCAATAATTCGACATCGCGCATCCGAGGATCGGGATTTTTGGATTTGAGTATTTTTCTTAAAGCCGGATTTTCAATTGATTCATCATCTAAAAAATTGATAAAATCACCTGGATGTAATGCCTGCCTTAGTTCTTGTGCAGATAGCGGAGTATTTTCTACATTCAAACGTAGAAAAATTTTGTAGAGTAAACTTTCTGTCTTCCAATTCCGAATCAATGTAGTACGAAGAGTTTGATTGTCGAGTGCATCAAGTACAGAACTATGAAGAAGATTGTTTTTTAGATCCTCATGGGTACAACCATTTAGTTCTGGCATAAATTCTAAGTTTTTCAAAGCAAAACTATCGTTAGTAGTTTCGCTCATTCCATAAAATTGTAGAATCGTCAGCAAGCGTTGTTTGCCGTCAAGGACTACAAATTTTCCGCGTCTTTTGTCTGGAGAAGCTAAAACTATTTCTGGAATAGGAAATCCTAGAAAAATTGATTCAATAAACCTACTTTTACGAGTTATATCCCAGGCGTCTCGTCTTTGAAATCTTGGATTTAGTTGAATGTTGTCACGAACAAGTTGATCGAGTATGGTGGCTGTTGTCCAGTCATTTCCAGCTACAAGAATTTCGGATATCTCGTCTAATACTGATTTTGAGTTGCCATTAGATTCAAGCTCATCATCTAGAGCTTCATCTTCCTGCTCAAAGCTTACTTCTTCTTGTTCTTGTTTTTCCAAGAGTTTTAGTTCAGGCATGACCGCGCTCTAATGGGTGAGTTGAATCTGGATAGACTATCTATTACCTAAGTATAGCAGAAGTCAGAAGGCTTATGTTGACTATTTACCGATAGCGAGAGTATTTTATGCCTAAATTATCAGTTTCGGAACTTCCATAACTATTGCAATATTGTCGATTGGTGCGTCGCTGTAATATTTTCTATCTTTCTTTGGGGATGATCGATAGCGACGCACCAATGGAATACTTGGTAACTTAAGCAACTACCCAATCTCACGATTTTTTCAACTTAAACTCATCAAACTTCACCACTTCCGAATCGGGTTTCCGCGTATCAAAATAGTAGCTGCTAACCGTACCCTCCCCCGTATCAAAAATAGTAAAAGCCGTAATATCATTACTATCAATATAGGGCAACGGTCGCCCATCTTCTCCCAACAAAGGCGCAACAGTCGGCACCACAGGTTCCAATCCGTTCGGGTCTCCAATAGCGCTGTAATCTTCCCGATATGCCGGCGGCACAAATCGGCGCTTTTTCCCCGCAAAAGCACCGTAACTGTTGCCCACATTAGAACTCTCCAAAAAGTGCATTCCGCTGGAACTTACAAACCGATTCCACAAGTGCGAATGTCCGTAAAATACCAACTGCACCCCCGCTGTTTCTAGTAGCGGCACTACATCCCGAATCAGATAATCTTGCGGTTTCGGATACTCGTAACGCACCATTTTAATCTCGCCATCGAGAGCGCGATCGACTATTTGCACTGGATCAGTATAAGCAGGTACAATATTGTCACCCAGAGAATGTGGCGGGTGGTGAAACATCACAATTTTATATTTTGCCTGCTGGAATTCCGAGCTTTTTAACTCTTGTTGCAGCCAATTATATTGAGCGCTGCCCTTGACAATCGGCTCAAAAATATGCTGTCCGTATCCCCATTTTTCGGGATGATTAAAATCTTCGTCCCGTTCCCGATACCTGCCTCTCGCACGCGGATCTAAATTCGGAGTCCGCCAGATATTCGTAACGTACAAAGTCACTAACCGCACGTCGCCAAAAGTCACAGCATAGTAATTTTTGCCTCCCGGTAAATTGAAAATCTCGTCATAGGTATCGCTATTAAAAGTATTGTTTTGTAGCCATATTTGCCGCACTGAAGAGTCATTATTAGGATTCAAAGAGGCAGCACGTTGAGCGTATATTTTCTCCGCAGCGGCGCGGGGAAAAGGATCATTAAATTGGTCATCGAGTTTGCTGTTGGTTGCAAACCGGCCCATGATTTCGTGATTGCCAATGGCGGGAAATAAAGGCGCGTGTTGGATCAGTTCGCCGCCGCTGTAAACGGTTTTGATGTCGTTTTTGTCGAGTTCGGAAAATGCGCGACCTTGCAGAGACGGAAAGAAGGCGCGGCCTCGGTAGTCGTCAAACCATTCAGAAGCGCGATCGGGTATATTAATTAAATCCCCAGCCATGAAAACCGCGTCAACTCTGCCAATGGTTTCGGCTACTTTCTGGAGATTTGCTGCTGTCATCGGCATCAATTGATGGTCAGAAGTGAGGAGAATTTTGAGCGCACTTCCTGCTGCGGGTGTCGGAGAAAGAGTGAAAACTTTGCTGCTGACAGATGCGCCGTCTTTCCTTTCGCTAGTGACTCGATAAGGAATGCGAGCACCGGGCATTAAATTGGGGACTTCTGCTTCGTGGCGCCAGATGTCGCGGACAATTGGATTGCTGTCAATAATGCTTTGTTTCATTTCATCGGAAATGCGCGAGTCTTTGTCTTCGCGAGTGCGGCTTAGCTTGGTAGTATTTGCCGTCACAACTTGATTCAAATTTTCGCCGTAAGCAACAGTGTTGCGAGTACCGGCAAACTCTGTGAACCAGACAACTCGCACCGAGTTTGCTGTTGGGACTTGCAGAAACGGGTCGGTTAAAAGCTGAGGTTTGTTAAGGTAAGATTGCATCATGAAACCTAGCAATAGGACAATCAAAATCAAAACACCAAAAAACCAGGGATTGCGAGAATAACCTTGAGAAATTTCTACTTTATTGGGCAAAGGCGTTAACATAATTCATTAGTCATTAGTTTGTAAGGGCGGGTTACACCAGCCAAACAGAACTCCCCACCCCAATAATATATAAACCCGCGCCACCGACTTTAAATTTTAAACTACCCACGTTATCAAAAAGTTAAGAAATTAGTAAAATATTTCCGATAAAAGAAACCTCCACCCTTTTTGGAAATCTTCTGAGTTCTCCATTCTCTTTCTCTGTGCCCTCTGCGCCCTCTGTGGTTCATTAAAAAAAATTATCCAAAATGCTTGAGACTTGCGATATAACATTCTTAACACCCTTCCTTCAATCTAAAATCTAAAATCTAAAATCTAAAATCCCATGACCCGCCACCTTCTCAAGGCTAACTGCAAAACCGTACACTTGGGCGGTTTTTCTCCGAATATCGAACCTGCTTTAACTGTCGATTCGGGCGATCGCATCGATATCGAAACCTATTCAGGATATTATGTTGCTGACAAAGCGCCGCCCGAATTTCTCACCCCCGAATTTTTAGATATTTGTCAGAATTTGCCCCCCAACCGCAAAGTTGGGCCGGGGCCCCACTTGCTGACAGGCCCGATTTATGTTAACAATGCCGAACCAGGAGACGTTTTAGAAATTCACATTGAGGATGTTTACCCCAGTTTACCAGTAGGATTTAATGTAATTCGCGCCGGATGGGGAGCTTTGCCTGAGTATTTCCCCGAACCTAAATTGCGGTTTATTCCGCTAGATTTAAAGCAAAAAATTGCTGAATTTCCTGCAGGTAGCGGCATTCGGATTCCCCTGCATCCTTTTTTTGGAATTATCGGCGTTGCTAATGCAGAAATCAACCGTTCTTCTATTCCTCCAGAGCGCTACGGCGGCAATATGGACAATCAGGAACTCCAAGCAGGAACGCGGTTATTTTTACCTGTTTTTCTGCGCGGCGGTTTACTGTCCATTGGCGACGGACATTCGGCACAAGGAGACGGTGAAGTTGACGGTACTGCGATTGAAACTTCGATGAACGGGACTATTCAGATCATCTTACGCAAGGATTTATTTCTGATATTTCCGTTTGCGGAAACGCCCACTCATATTGTGATTATGGGATTTGGTAGAACATTAGATGAAGCGTTTGAGCTGGCGGTAAAACAGACGGTTTATTGGCTGCAAAAGTTTGCAGGTTTCCAAGAGGAAGATGCTTATGTTTTCTGTTCCCTCGCGGTAAATTTTCGGATTACGCAGGCTGTCAACAATCCTCAAAAAGGAGTTCACGGAATGATTCCCAAGTGTATTCTGCTCGATGTGAACATTATTGACCACCGAGTTTGAGGTAATATGATAACACGCGAGCGACCAAAAAATTAGGATCGCGATCGCACAAACTACACAAATTTGTCACTGCTGTGGTCGATCAGGATCGCGATCGTGTTGACAATTAAGCTTAAAATGGATAAGTTACCAGTTCTACCTAAATCGAGCTCAACGTCAGGAACCTCAGCCTAAAGGCATGAGGCTTGAAAGAGAAATCTAACAAGCCATCCTGACCAGCCTAAGTCTTTACTGACTACGTTTTTTGAGTCACGATACCGGAGAATGCGAAGCTAGTTTTCCGCTCTATCGCTTGCAACTAAACAGTCTTAAGGTCACTGAGACAGTGTTGCTAGCCGGCGCAAGCTCATTAAACATTGGCGAAGCTAACTTTACCCCAGAAATGGGAGTTTGAGGCAACCATACCTCACCGGAGGGGCAACCATACCCCTCCACCCCGCGAGGAGATTCAAATTAAATGTAAAGCCGTGCTAAAAGCACGGGGTTTCTACCCATTTTTATGATGAAAAACCAGACTGACGATGTTGCCAAAAAAGATTTAGTCGATCGAGCTTTTGGGAGTGCAGCAATACCAGATCCGACAGCGTGGGTGCACGAACATTATTTTCTGGCTAATTTCGCCGATACTCTGGCCAACATTCAAGAACATATGTCTGAAGACAGTTGCGAAATCGGCGAGAATGGCGACTCTGGTGAGGGACTCTTATCGATCGATGCTAAAATTAGAGATATGTTGAGAGCTACTTTTAGCGACGACGGCTGGCAGTATGTCGAAAGTTTATTGTGAGTTTGGTAAAATCCATAAGTATTTGTACGTTCATAATTTGAGAGCGTAAGTTATAGCAATACTTCGGACAGTTTTGGAACAGGGACGCTCCCCGAACAGAGACAAAAAATCCCTGGAATTTTAACCGAAACTC
>NZ_JAUBUC010000175.1:0-4568 GCF_036705285.1 Microcoleus sp. B4-C1
GTCCCGCCCGTCCTTTTTGGACGGGCGGGACGCCCATCCCACAAACTTGTGGAAGTTATTTAATTCTCATTCCTAATAAGATGTTCCACATTTAACCTGCATATTGGGGGCGGGTTCTTCGGCCCACCCACAATAAATTTACAGATTACCTTTAAGCCCGATCGCCGTAACAATAGTCCACGCATCCACCAACAGCAGCAGCAGCGTACATCCCAGCAAAATAAGATACATCCAAGGCTGCGACAAAGGGCGGACATCTCTAGTATCAATACCTGTTTTTGCTTCCACCAAACCGACTAATTTACCAAATCCAGCCACCCGCATTGGCAACAAATAACCTTCACCCGAATGACTCAAAAAATAGTAAACTAAACCTCCTTGACCGGTCGATCGAGGTTTGAGAGCTTTTACCTCAGTCCAAGGTAGGGACCAACCCTTGCGAAACCAACGCGGAAACCAGTTGGGATACGTGACTTCAATCCCTTCCTCGCTCAAAATTACCCTTTCACCGAGCACGCCGTACAAGCCCACAGCCCCAACAACAATTCCCGCCCAGAGTGCGGCGGGAGGAACCGGTGCTTTCGTTACTTCCGACAAAAACGGCAATGGAATTGTCAGGGCTGTGTACAAGCTCAACAGCGTGATTCTAATCAGGGGAGAAAGCCGGAATACCGCCGGCTCAAATACTGGGGCAGAAGATGGGGAAGAGGTGATCGGTTGTGCTGACATGGCTGAATTCGAGAAGCTGTTTAAGGATATTTTTGCACAGCTTTTGGGCCCGCCAACAAAACTCAGAGAAATACGAAAAACCGGACAATATTTCCAGTTGTGAGTTTTGATCTAAAATTCATTTCACAAACTTTGATTCTTAACTGTTGAGTTTTTACCGCTTTGCAGAAGTTGGAATTTTGAGCGCGGAGTTATCAATTAACTGACAATTATATAACTCAAAACTCACAACTGGGATTAATCAACGGCGGTTAGCGCCGGTACAGTCAAAGGTTCTGAGATTTCTCTGGATTTGGGGCGGCCGGCCATGATTGTTCGATCGCCCTGAACTGCCTCTGGGGATCTGCTAGGATTGACGTTTGAATAGGGGCCTTCGTTAATCTGCAAGCGATCACAAGGAATTTTATCCGACAAAATTGCACTAGCCATCATCCCGGTGTGAATTTCCAATGCTGCAGCGGGCATCGCTTCAAACACTAAGCGCTGTCCGGGAAAAACCACTCGTTCAAAGTACCAGTTAGGAATGTTGGCGATGCGAGCAATCTGAATCTGACTGGTGGCGTTGACGTAGCAGCACAGAATCTTGCTGTCAATGTTTGAGGGTACGGGGTCAAGAATTTGAGCCATAACTGCTGAGGGAGCCTTGCCTAAAAGTTTTAGTTATCTTCTCAGGCTAACACTAGGCGATCCCGCCTACTGTAAAGCCGACTACCAACTCCCTAATACATTAGAGACCGATCGAACTTCTATTAAAATATAACCGGATAAATATCGGCTTTTTGACTCCTAGCAGAGATTTTTTGTCAAAATAAGCTGTATTCACTTAAAAATTAGCTTTTTTCTGCTGCTGTCGCCGATCGACACCAACAAGCTCGGCTTTTAGCCAGTTTAAAAAAATTTAAGAATATTTAATGTCAAATTGCGAAAATTAGACATATTGTAAAGTTATATTAAAAGAATATTAACATAGCTGAAAAAGTTCCACTTTAGGATATGGCAATCATGGAAAACCGAGAAAACCGAGTCCTGTACGTTCGCCTCCCTTGCAATCCGATTTTCCCGATCGGAGTTGTCTATCTTTCGGATCACGTACACAAGCTGTTTCCCGATGTCGAACAGCGCATTTTCGATTTAGGTGCCGTACCCCCCCTGGATTTTGCTAAAGCTTTAGATGCCAGCATAGACGAGTTTAAGCCGACTCTGCTAGTTTTCTCTTGGCGGGACATTCAAATTTATGCGCCCGTGGGTGGCAGAGGCGGCAATCCGCTGCAAAATGCCTTCGAGTTTTACTACGCCAAAAATCCCCTGATCAAGTTCCGGGGAGCACTCGGAGGACTGCGTTTAGCCGCGTCTTACTACACCGAACTCTGGCGCAATTTGGGACTGATCAAGCGCGGATTGAAGCGGGCCCGGAAATACCGCCCCGAAGCTCGTGCAGTGGTCGGGGGCGGTGCTGTGAGCGTGTTTTACGAGCAGTTGGGCCGCAGTTTGCCCACGGGCACTGTGGTTTCGGTGGGGGAAGGCGAAGCTTTGCTGGAGAAGTTGATTAAGGGCGAAGATTTGGCAGAGGAAAGGTGTTATGTGGTGGGAGAAACCGTGCCGCGCGCGAAGCTAATTCACGAAAAACCAGCCAACATCGAGAAAACTGCTTGCGACTATAACTACATCGAAACGATTTGGCCGGAATTTTCCTATTATCTACAGGATATGGACTTCTACGTCGGAGTCCAAACCAAGCGCGGCTGTCCTCACAATTGCTGTTACTGCATTTATACCGTGATTGAAGGGAAACAAGTGCGGATCAATCCGGCGGATGAGGTGGTGGCGGAGATTCGGCAATTGTACGATCGAGGTATCCGCAATTTCTGGTTTACCGACGCTCAATTTATCCCAGCACGCAAATTCATCGACGATGCAGTTGAATTATTGCAAAAAATCATCGCCGCCGGCATGGACGACATACACTGGGCCGCTTACATCCGTGCGGACAATCTCACACCAGAGTTGTGCGATTTGATGGTAAAAACGGGGATGAATTACTTTGAAATCGGCATCACCAGCGGTTCCCAGGAACTGGTTCGGAAAATGCGGATGGGCTACAACTTGCGAGTAGTTTTGGAAAATTGTCGCGATTTAAAAGCTGCAGGTTACAACGATGTGGTTTCCGTTAATTACTCGTTTAACGTCATTGACGAAACCTTTGAAACCATCCGGCAAACTATTGCTTATCACCGAGAATTAGAGCGAATTTTCGGAGCCGATAAAGTAGAACCGGCTATTTTCTTTATCGGGTTGCAGCCGCACACAATTTTAGAAGAATACGCCTTTAAAAAGGAGATTCTGCAACCTGGTTACGATCCGATGAGTTTGATGCCTTGGACAGCGCGCAAATTGCTATGGAATCCCGAACCTTTGGGTTCGTTTTTCGGGCAAATTTGTTTAGAAGCTTGGCAGCGAAATTCTAATGATTTCGGCCGCGAAGTGATGGCTATTTTGGAGGAAAAACTCGGCTGTGCGGAATTGGAAGAGGCATTAACCGCGCCTGTGGAAATCAAAGACAAACAGTTGGCAGCAGTTAATTAATTACCAGGTTCGCAGTCAGGACGACGGTTATTTGAAAAATGGGAAATGGGAGGAAAAATGTATCTTCTGTTTCCCTTTTTTATTCAATAAATAGTTAAGCGCCAATAAACATTACCGTGTAATATCAAATCCGCCCTTCATCGTCCTGTATTCATCTCTCTGTTCTGGAGACTCTGCGTTCTCTGCGTTCTCTGCGTTCTCTGCGGTTTAATCATTCCAATGCAACCGGAATTGATATAAAAGAGTCCGTTCGCGACATGGGGGCGCTTATTCCCGGTTTCTACGAAAATCAAAGGTTTAGTAACGAGAAATATATGAAGAAACCCAGTTTCTCAAATCGGCGTGAACAAGTCATAAAATCTTAAAAATGTCATAAATACAAGAGATTGCTTTCCTGCGATCGCATTGACATACTTGTGTATTTTCACGGGTGTTAGGTGCACAGTTCGCACCTTACTTAAACCGAGGGTATACCGTGTTCCCTGCACCTCTCACCTCTGAGATTAAATATTATTAATATCCAGCAAAGATAGCTTAAGATGTAATTATATAGTTAAAACCAGGAGTAACAGGATGTTTTATAAAGATACAGTTAAGGGCATTAAAGCAGTAGTTCTAGTTATGGCGGGGATTAGTGCGATAGGCTTTTTGACCGCCTCAGCAGAAGCAACTGCACTAAATCAACCCGCACCCAACACTTTGGGCAATAATCAACCGCTGCAAATTGCTCAATTTGAGGGATGTCCGAGAGATCAAATGGTGCAATTTTTCGCAACGCCCAACTTTTCTATATACATTTGCAAAACCCAGGAAGGCAATATTTTTTACCGCGGCCTCAGCAAAATAAATGGCACCCAAATCAATGTCATGCAAGTAACAGCAGGTGATGACGGAAGTTATGAAGCGACTAACGGCAATATTATCTACTCGATTAATCCCCAACGCCTGCAAGTCCGGCAGAATGGTAAGGTAATTTTGACCGAAGCTGTCATTAAGTAACACTAACTGTTATTTAATGATAAATTCACTAAATTTAGGGTGTATTTTATTTAATATCATGTCCGATCGATTAACCATAATATGCCGATGGGGGCGGGTTTTTAATAGTGTCAATTATTGGCAGGTATTGTTGGTGAACCCGCCCCTACAAAAATTGCGATCGCTAGACCGGACATGATTTAAGGAATGAGAATTAAATAACTTCCACTCTTGAAAGTGGGATGGGCGTCCCGCCCGTCCTTTTTGGACGGGCGGGA